>QNYF01000054.1 GCA_003978695.1 Desulfobulbus sp.
CTTTTTCTCCTGTCCAGCACCGTAATTACATGTTCAAGCAGAAACTCAGTTTCCGGTCTGGGAATGAGTACATCAGGGGTAAGCAGAAAATCAAGCGACCAAAACTCGCATTCACCGAGGATATACTGTAATGGTTCACGCTGACAGCGACGATTAATAAACTCCTGAAAGCGCAGCCTGGCACCCCTGTTGACCTGCTGCCCCAAAAGCAGAAACAAGCCGCTTCTTGAGACATCAAGACAGTCTTGCAAAAGGAGTTGCGCTTCAAGAGCACTCGACTCTATTCCTGCTCCAGCGAGTTCCGCTGCAGCTGATTTCAACAGTTGCTGCACCAGCATAATAGCCAAGTAAAAAAGGAAACAGGAATAATGCTCGAAATAATCAGCTCAGGTCCTTTAAAGCTTCTGTCTGATAATGAGTGATTAACGGCAGGATAATTTCGTCCAAATCGCCATCAAGGATCTGGTCAAGTTTGTACACTGTCAGGTTTATCCGATGATCAGTAATCCTGCCCTGGGGGAAATTATACGTGCGAATGCGTTCACTGCGATCTCCGCTGCCAACCTGGCTTTTTCGTTCTTCAGAAATTTTATCATGCCTTTCCTGTTCAAGCCTGTCAAGCAGCCTTGCCCGCATAACTTGGGTCGCCTTAGCTTTATTCTTATGCTGCGATTTTTCATCCTGACAGGTCACGACAATACCGGTAGGAAGATGGGTTACCCGGACAGCGGAATCTGTTGTATTTACCGACTGACCACCAGGGCCGGATGAGCGATATACATCATATTTTAATTCATTGGGATCAATATGCAGATCAACCTCTTCCGCTTCAGGAATAATTGCCACGGTAACGGCTGATGTATGTATACGCCCCTGTGTTTCAGTCTCAGGCACTCTCTGAACGCGGTGTACGCCCGATTCGTATTTTAAACGGGAGTACACCCGCTCACCGGAAATCAGAGCAATCAGCTCCTTAAAGCCTCCAATACCGATGGGGCTTGAACTCATTATCTCTACTTTCCAGTTATGGGCTTCTGCGTAGCGGGAAAACATACGAAACAGATCTGCAACAAAAAGAGCGGCCTCATCTCCTCCAGTGCCTGCCCTGACTTCCAGAAAAATATTTTTTTCATCATTGGGGTCGCCGGGAAGGAGAAGCAGGCGAATCTGATTTTCAAGATTCTGTTCTTTTTCGCTCAGTTCCTCAACCTCTGCCCTGGCGAGCTCAACCAGTTCTGGATCGTCACTCTCATCCTTGATCAGTTCATTATTCTCTTCAATATCCTTTTTAACCTCAATATAACTTGAGTAGAGTTCACTAAGGCGGGAGACATGAGAATGCTCTTTGACAACTTCCTGATATTTCTTCTGGTCGTTTACCAGCTCCGGCTCAGATAACTGTCTTTCCAGAGCAGACAGCTTTTCATGGATATCAGCAAGATTATCAAACATATAAAAAGGGAGGGAAATAAGAGAACAAAAAAAAGTCCACAGACAGTATTACACTGTCATGTGGACAAGTTTACAGAATTTACGCGTTCTTCTTTTTCAGATGCTTAGCGTATTTCTTATTGAATTTTTCGATTCGACCAGCGGTATCAATGAGTTTCTGTTTACCGGTAAAAAAGGGATGGCAGGCAGAACAAATTTCAACTTCGATTTTTTCGTCTACAGAACCAAGCTCTACTTCATTACCACAGGCACATTTTGCTGTTATCTTATGGTATTCAGGATGAATTTCAGGTTTCATGATGCTTTACTCCTCCAAAAAATTCGCATTAAGCGACAATATATTCTCTTTTATTATGAATATGATAGTATTACCTGTTTTTCCTTTTTTTTAAAGAGAAAAACTCAACTCTTCCAATAATCATACATTTATGACCAGATCGTAACTATTCAGCTGCACCCCATCTCGGAGTCGCGACTTACCTGCGACAATCAGGCCGCCTCACATAGGCGGGCTATAGTTCGTTGGCCTGCTTGCCACAATATGGGGCACATCTGAACAGTTACAGACCACACGTTATGTTAAAGTCGTGGTGCTACCTGAAGAGTGACACCAGATCAACGATTCATTGAGGCAAAAAACTCATCATTTGTTTTTGTCTGCCCCATTTTATCAAGTAAAAATTCCATGGCATCGGCCGGATTCATGGATGAAAGAATTTTTCGTAATATCCAGATTCGATTCATATCTTCAGGAGGCAGCAGCAGGTCTTCTTTGCGGGTACCTGATTTTTGAATGTTAATGGATGGATATATACGACGATCAGACATTTTCCGATCAAGAACAAGTTCCATGTTCCCTGTACCTTTGAATTCCTCAAAAATAACTTCATCCATGCGACTCCCCGTATCAATAAGAGCGGTCGCAAGAATTGTAAGGCTTCCTCCCTCTTCAATATTACGGGCTGCGCCAAAAAATCGTTTGGGCCTGTGCAGGGCATTTGCCTCTACACCACCGGATAGAATCTTCCCGGAAGCCGGCGTAACCGTATTATAGGCCCGGGCAAGGCGGGTAATGGAATCAAGGAGAATAACAACATCCTTTTTATGCTCTACAAGCCTTTTGGCTTTCTCAATAACCATTTCAGCGACCTGGATATGACGCTGAGGAGGCTCATCAAAGGTAGAGCTCACGACCTCGGCATCAACACTGCGCTTCATATCGGTCACTTCTTCTGGTCGCTCGTCAATCAGCAGGACAATCAGGGTGATTTCCTTGTGATTATCAACGATTGCTCTGGCAATTTTTTGCATGAGAACAGTTTTACCAGTGCGGGGGGGAGCAACAATAAGACCGCGCTGCCCTTTGCCCAGTGGAGCAACAATATTCATGACCCGGGTAGAAAAATTGTCCGGCTCATCTTCAAGATTGATTTGTTCCTCTGGATAGAGCGGGGTAAGATTGACAAACAGCGTTTTATTTCTGGAAGCCTCAGGAGGTTCAAAGTTGACTTTGTCCACTTTGAGCAGGGCGAAATATCGTTCATTGTCTTTTGGTGCCCTCACCTCACCTTCAATAGTATCACCAGTGCGCAGATTCAAGCGACGAATCTGTGAGGGTGAAACATAAATATCGTCTGGCCCTGGCAGATAATTATAATCCGGGGCTCTGAGAAATCCAAACCCGTCCTGAAGCACTTCCAGCACACCACTGCCCCGCAGCTTGCCATCTTCATCAGCCTGGGATTTTAAAATAGCAAAAATCAACTCCTGCTTGCGCAGGGTGCTGTATCCCTCAATTTTCAATTCTGCTGCCAGTGCAACGAGGTCACTGATTTTTTTATTCTTCAGCTCAGTCGGGTTCATCAACGGTTACATCCTCCTCAGGATAAAAAAGCTCTAACGTTTACATTTACTTCAGAAAAAAGACTTCGCTATTCAACACATTGAACAATTTGCAGTCAAATAAAGCGATCTGCATCAAACTCATGAAGAAGACACTTTCAATGACAACGACAATTTATACAGTGATTATTAAGTCTATAGACTAAATAGGAAGGATCAATCCTGAAGGATAAGAAAGTATTAAATGAAAATTATTTTTGCCAACGACATTGTACAGTCTGGCTCTATCGTTATATATGAAATATCAGAACGTGAAATCGACTGACAAAATCGATACGTTGAAGGTTTATACAATTAACTAAATATTTGTTTCCTACTCTCCTGTCAAGTGTTTTTGCACACCCGACAAAAAAAATATTTAGTCCTTGCATCCCAATGCTTCCGAAAGATGCTCCAACTGATTGCAGGTTTTTTTCCAACTACCGGAATTATCTACCACATAGTGCGCAAGTGATGCTTTCCTGGAAAGCGAATATTGAGCCGAAATAGCCAGACCGGCCTGTTCTTCTGAAACTCCATCCCGATTGACAATGCGTTGCATACGATGAACTTTTTCAGCATAAACAACAATAATAACATCAACATAATCCTGCCAGCCAGCTTCAAACAACAGGGGAATTTCAACCAGCACCATCCCTTCTACACCAGCAAGCTGATGATTCATTTTTTTTTGTGCAAGTGGATGCAGGAGACTATCTACCAGATTTCGAAACTGTTTATTTTTAAAGAGTTCGTCTCTAAAACTTACCCTGTCCAGTTCCCCGTCTGATTGAAAAAAACGTGAGTCAATGTTTTCCTTTAGTGCCTGCCATCCATCATTGCCGGGGAGGAGCAACTTCCTGCAAATATCATCGAGATCAACGACCTCCATCTGGCATAATCTGCCAAGATAGCGGCATACCCTGGACTTACCAGAGCCAATGCCTCCGGTTATGCCAATTATGCGGGCATTCTTATGTTGCAAGAGTATACTCTTTTTGCAGTAAATACAGAATATTCTGCATATCGTCCC
>QNYF01000112.1 GCA_003978695.1 Desulfobulbus sp.
CTTTTCTTCTTTTTTCTTGCCTGCAGCAAGGCAATGGCACCAGCTATGAAAAAAATAGAGGCCAGGCCGCTGAGAATATTCATAACTCCGGGATTTGCCGGGGCTGGTTTTTTATGAAGCGTCTGTTTGTCTGCAGTGCCAAGATACTCAGCAGCCTGCATTGGCCATTCTGCCCGATGCCCTTCGCCGGTATTGACAACCAGGAGAAGATCAGGATGTTCTTTTACAATGCCAGCCGGTACAACAAAGCTGAACTTCCCCTGGCTGTCTGTTTTTGTTATCAGTACAGGAGTTGTTTTATCATTGGATTTAAAAACTGAAATATCAACATTAACCGGCTTTCTGTTACCACTGAACGAGGTCTCGCCGTAAATAGTTTTTCCCTCTGCCCTGGCAAAAATTGTTATTCTGTGGGCATGGCTGATCAGGGGAAAAATCAGTAAAAAACATAAGGCAATGAAGGTACTTCGCACTACTTATCTCCTGTGGGTATGTGGAGAATTTCTGGTTGAACTCGTGCCAGAAAAGTAATTGTAAACAGAGTAATAAACCCTTCAATTATCATAATCGGAATATTGGCATAGATAATAATCCTTGCAGTAGCCAAAAAACCTGAATCTGACAGACCAAGGGCTGCGGCCATGAGAAGAGCTGAAAGAAAAATCGAGAGAACTCCAGACATAAAAGCAGCCAATATGCGGGTTTTGGGATTGCCCAGCAGGGGACGGGCAAAGTAGTAGCAGCAAACTGCCGGTACGGCCATGGTAACGGTGTTCACTCCGAGCACGATAAGTCCACCAAACTGGAAAAAAACAGCCTGAAGAAACAGGGCGATAAGTATAGCGGGGAAGGCGGCCCATCCAAGTATGATACCGAGTAAGCCATTAAGCACCAGATGCACAGAGGCCGGGCCAAGCGGAACGTGAACAAGGCTTGCCACAAAAAATGCAGAGGCCAGAAGGGCAGTTGGCATGATATGCTCATAATCAACTTTTTTAAGCCCGATAACAGTGCCGCCAGCGGTAATAAGAGCGCCACTCAGTAAAACAGGAGCGGAAAGAATACCTTCAGAGATATGCATGTGATATCCAGTAATACGTTTTTTAAATTTGTAATACTGGAAACTACTTTAATGCACAAGAATTGTCAAGACAGGCTGTTTCGATCTGTCCCTGCTGACTGGTAAGACGACATTATCGGGGAAGGACAATTCGCTGGTCGGATTTTATGTCGGTGTTTGGCCGGAAGAGGAGAATTGTTTTACCAATAAGCTGTACCAGAACCGCTCCGGTTAAGTCAGAAAGTTGGGAGGCCGCGTCTTTTTTTGCTACATCACAATTCTGACCAAGTTTAATCTTAATCAGTTCCCGTGTCTTTAACGTATCCTTAACCGATTGAATCAGGGTTTTTGAGATCCCCTCCCGTCCGACAAAAACAACAGGGTCAAGGTGATGTCCAAGTCCACGCAGATACTGCTTTTGTTTTCCTTTAAGAGTGATTTTTTGAATGACTTTTTTATCGTCTGTCATGAGAATAATTACTTTCGTTGAGAGGAAGAGTTAAGCAAACAGGTTGGTGAAAATTCGATAACCGCCTACCCAGGTGCCGATGCTCGAACCTAGTCCGGTCAGAATAAAGACAAGAAAAATACGAAGAAGCTTATTCTGCCACCAGCCCCGAAAAGTGGCAATATCAGTCCCCACAGCTTCAAATTCTTTAACTACAGGGGGGCGTGTCATTACCTGGACAAATGCGCAAACATAACCTGCACCAATGACCGGGGTAAGGCTTGTGATAGGAGCTGCAGCAAAAGCTGAAATAATGGTCGCTGGGTGCGCCAGAGCAAAGACAGCACCAATAGCAGAGGGAATGCCGTTGGCAAGTATCCAGTAATAGGCGTTAGCGTATGCCTCATTTGCCCCCTGCCGGAAACCAATGATTACAATGGAGAGCAAGATGGCCGCAGGAATTGACCAGCCGGCTATCTTCCACCCCTTTGAAAGAGGAGGGATGGTATTAATCTCTTCCATGAGGGCGCTGTTGTCTGTACTGATGACTCTTTGTATTCCTTCCATATGGCCGGCTCCAACAACTGCGACAATACGTTTACCTGGAGCGTGCTTGATATTTTCAGCCATAAAAACATCCCGTTCATCAATAAGGACATGTTTGGCGGCCGGTAATGCCTGGCCAATGTCCTCCATCATTTCAGAAAGAACATCTTTTTTTCTCAGTTCAGCCAGTTTTTCTTCGTCAAGTTCTGTGTCATCAAAAAGTGAAGCAATAAGCGTTGCCGCAAGATACCCTTTTTTAAAAAAAGAGGTGGATTTCCAGGCCCGTCGCAATGTTACCCGGACATCCCGGTCGCACAGCTCAATGGGAATGTTGTGTCCCCGGGCAGCTTTTGCAGCGGTCAACAGCTCTGTGCCGGGCTGGATGCCCAGTTTCCCTCCAAGTTTTTTCTGGTACGAAGCCAGTACCAGATTAACGAGCAGGGTTGAAAGCTGTTTGTTCTTTATAATCTGCTTCAGGTCCAGATTCTCCCAGCGTTTAGGGTTGGAGAGAGCTGAAAAACGTTTCTCATCAAGCTCTATACAGACAACGTCAGGCCTTTCGCGCGAGATTATTTCATCAACAAGATCTGCAGATTCCTGAGAAATATGAGCAGTACCAACAAGAAGAAGAGTTTTGTCCTCGTGATGAATAACAGCAACATCATCGGGATAGCTTCCGGCTGGAAATGGATTGTCGGTCATATAAAAAATGTATGTAAAATTCAGATGGATACCGGATCATGCACAATACGGAAGATCAGGTATGATAACTCAATGGACAATAGCCATGAATCTGTAGAGAGTAAAGGCTGTGGAGTAAAAAACAGCAAATGTTTTTTGTAAAGACCGCAGAAAAATATTTAAGAGCAGGGGACAGGAGCGGCCCGTAAGTTGCCGGCACACTCCTGTAGTGGAGTAACTATCAGCTTTTTTTGATCTTCAATTTTTTACCTGGTTTAATCGTGTTGTTTATCAAGCCGTTCCATAGTCTGATCTGGGCAGTTGATACCTGAAATTTTCGGGCGATTTTCCAGAGAGAGTCTCCAGTGCGTACTTTGTAAAAACTCACATCAGCAACGTGCTGTTGAGCATTGTTGCCGTTGTCACCGGCTGGAAGTTTTTTTATATCAGCAAATGTGATGACATCTGAGGCAGGTCCTTGTTTACTGGCAGTCACCTTTTTTGCAGAAGGCGATTTTCCAAGATATAGAGCAAGCTGACGACCGGCACGAACTCGTCGTACATCATGAATGTTATTCCATTGAGTAATCAGTTCAACAGGTACATTATAGCGTTTGCTTACACTGGAAAGCGTTTCTCCGGGGCGGAGTTTATGAAGCACTCTTCGGCTGTTTGTTGAATTTGAGGCGTACTGCTTTGCTGCCTGCCCTTTATCAAGCAGCACATATTTTGTGGTTCGATAGGGGACACGCAGACGCTGGCCGATTTTAAGCTTTGAGCTGTGCAGATTATTGGCTTTCAGCAAATTGGTCATGCTGGTGTGGTATCGTTTACTGATCCGGGAAAGGGACTCTCCTCTACAGACTTTATGTGTTTTGAAGCCGGTGGTAAAAACCGGCTGAAGCCGGGTGAGATTGGCAGCAACTATGTCGTGGCTTCCCGCCGGTATACGCACCTGATACTTTCCTGCGGTGGGCGGAGTAAGGTTTTTTCGTAATTCATTGTTCAACGAACGGATTATTTTCCTGGTGGTTTTTGCGCTGATTGCTATGGCGTTGAGATCGGTGCGGGGCGGTACATCAATTACGTCGTAGCTGACAGGTTGCTGATAATTGAGATCTGTAAATCCGTACTCTTCAGGGCTGCGGGCAATAATAATTGCCGCAATGAGTTTAGGGACATATCTTTTCGTCTCCAGACGGAGATATTTATGGCTGGCAAGTTCCCAGAAATCTCGTGAGTTATACTTTTTTATTGCCTTTTCAATTTTTCCTTCACCGGCATTGTATCCGGCCACGGCAAGCTGCCAGTCACCAAAGCGTTCATAAAGATTTTTCAAGTAAGCGGCAGCCGCTTTTGTGGCCTTTTCAGGGTCACGGCGCTCATCAACCCAGGAGTTAATCCGTAACCCGTATATTTTACCTGTTCCCCGGATAAACTGCCATAACCCGGCAGCATGGGCATGTGAGTATGCCGAAGGATTAAATCCTGATTCAATCATAGCAAGATACGCCAGATCCTGCGGCAATCCTGCCGCAGCCAGCTCACGTCGTATGACGGGAAGATACCTGGTCGATCTTTCCAGCCAGTGTTTGAAATAC
>QNYF01000079.1 GCA_003978695.1 Desulfobulbus sp.
CGGTGCCTTGTTTTTAGACAGAAGAATTGTCGGGAAATCATGGAATTGTCTTGTTTTCAGGCAGGGCTGGAAGGTTCAGGGATAAGTCCTTTTAAAGAACAGAATATTTCTTCATCTGAGAGGCGTCGCTGGTTGAAGTTTTGTCCGGGCAATGGACTGTCCAATAAACAGGCATTAACTGCCTTGACCGATGTTGAAGTGTCTTAAAACAAGGCAGTCCGTCCTCCCTGATGGGCGTTGTTCAGGTCCAGATGGCCAGGAGTAACATGCTGAAATCAATGTAGAAAAATTTTAATGAGGGGGGATATTTCAGATCTGGTCCGTTTTATGAACTAAAGAGGGTAACTGATAATGAGGATGATGTTTGAACATTCTCGTAAACGTATCACCCGGAAACAAAGAGCGGAGACTGCAAATGAGTACACTTGCAAAAAACAGTGGATCACGAAAAAAAATGTTTACCATCATTGCCATGATTGCGGTTATCAGCAGCCTGCATCTTCTTTTCCCCCATGATTTCTCCAGGACCCATGTCGTTGCCAGAGAGCTTTATTTTCTGCCGGTGATTCTCAGCGCCTTCTGGTTTGGCCTGCGTGGAGCGCTTTTAACCTCGCTCTCCATCACCGCCTTTTACTTCACCTATTCCGTTTTTCACTGGCAGGGTTTTTCGCCCGATGATCTTGATCGACTCCTGGAAATTTTCTTTTTTAACGCAGTGGCTGTTATTACAGGTTTTCTGCAGGACAGCCAACGAGCCCATGCCCGGGAAAAGTTGGAATCCGTCAAGGCTCTGGCCGCAACCGTGGGGCATGAGATCAACAGCCCTCTCTTTGTCGCCATGGGCAATGTGGAGCTGCTCCAGGATGACTTTGACGAAGATTCCGAGGCCTATAGCGAACTGGAAGGTATTTACGTCAGTTTGAAAGAGATAAAAGTGCTGGTGAAAAAAATTTCCCTGATAGAAGAGGTTGTTACCCGTGACTATGACGGTACAACCAGGATCGTTGATTTTACAAAGTCAAAAAAAGAAACCACACCTTTTACAGAACATCCCTTTACAGATCAGTAACTCAACAGGAGGTGCCCCTATGACCACCCATAATCACCATAGTCAGCATAATCACAGCCCGGACCACCAATCCTGCGTTGATCCGGTCTGCGGTATGAGTACAGATAACAGTGACGATTTTATCAGTCATGTCAACGGCAGCGAGACTGTGTATTTCTGCAGCGAACATTGCCTGAATAAATTCAGCGAAAATCCGGCTGCCTATACAGTGCAGTCGAAAGAAGACGATGCGGCTGATCGCGCAGAGCCAGATCGTCATCGCAACACCGCGACTTATACCTGTCCTATGCATCCTGAGGTAGAACAGGAAGGTCCCGGCAGTTGCCCCAAATGCGGTATGGCACTTGAATTGCTCACACCGGTTGCGACTCGGGTGGAGTACACCTGTCCCATGCATCCTGAAGTGGTCCGGGAAAGCCCCGGCAGCTGCCCTAAATGCGGTATGGCTCTTGAACCAAAGGATGTTGCGCCCGAGGCTGAAGAAAACACTGACGAATACAACTCCATGCGCAACCGTTTTATTGCTGGCGCAATCCTTACAGTGCCTCTGGTGGTCATTGCCATGCGAGATATGTTGCCGGGTGGCGGTCTGCTTGAGCAGCTTGCCTCAGACAAAACTCTGGGCTGGCTTGAGCTTATTCTCTCTACCCCGGTTGTCCTCTGGGCTGGCTGGCCGTTTTACGAGCGGGCGGTGCAGTCGGTGATCAACCGTAGCCTGAATATGTTTACCCTGATCGGGTTGGGTGTTAGTGTGGCTTTTATGTACAGTCTGGTCGGTGTCTTGTTTCCGGAAATTTTTCCTGCATCCATGCGCAGTGCTGATGGCTCGGTGGGGGTTTATTTTGAGGCCTCTGCCGTAATCGTCACTCTGATCCTGCTTGGCCAGGTTATGGAGCTGCGTGCCCGTAGTCAAACCGGGACAGCAATTAAAGCTTTGCTCGGACTTTCACCGAAAACAGCACGCAAAATTGATGAAACAGGCATTGAAAAAGACATTCCTCTTGAACATGTCAAGGTTGGAGATCTTCTCCGTATTCGACCTGGAGAAAAAATTCCTGTTGACGGTATCGTGATTGACGGGTCAAGTTCAGTGGATGAGTCCATGATTTCCGGGGAACCCCTGCCTGTGCAAAAGCAGGACGGTGATTCTTTGATAGGTGCAACCATTAACACGACAGGTGCATTGATTATGCGGGCAGACAGCGTGGGCAGTGACACCATCCTGGCCAGGATAGTTCAGATGGTGGCCGAGGCCCAGCGCAGCCGGGCGCCCATCCAGAAACTGGCGGACCTGGTGGCCGGGTATTTTGTGCCGGTGGTCATAGGTATTTCCGTGCTGGCTTTTGTTCTCTGGTATTTTCTGGGGCCTGAACCACGTCTTGCCTATGCACTTATTGCCGCTGTTTCAGTGTTGATTATTGCCTGTCCCTGTGCCCTGGGGCTTGCTACACCAATGTCTATTATGGTTGCCACCGGAAAAGGGGCAACGTCCGGCGTGTTGTTTAAAAATGCCGAGGCAATTGAAACCATGCGCAAAATAGACACCCTGGTAGTTGATAAAACCGGAACATTAACTCTTGGCAAACCTACGCTTACCGGTGTTGTGCCTGCTGCCGGATTTGCTGAAACTCAGCTGCTGCAAATGGCTGCAAGCCTTGAGACGTCAAGTGAACACCCCCTGGGCGCAGCTATCGTTGCCGGTGCAGTTGCAAAAGGGGTGACTCCACATAAGGTTGACGATTTTGCCTCTGTCACAGGTAAAGGTGTCCAGGGCAGGGTGGATGAACAGGAAGTACTGCTCGGTAACACGAAACTGATGCGGGATTTCTCCGTGGCAATTGACGAACTTGAGAATCGGGCTGAAGAGATGCGAAGACAGGGGGAGACCGTGATGTTTGTTGCATCTGATAACAGGCTGGCCGGTCTTGTTGCCGTGTCTGATCCTATCAAGGAGAGTACGCCCGAGGCGATCCGCAAACTGCATGATGAAGGGATGCGGGTGGTCATGCTGACGGGTGACAACAAGGCAACAGCCGAGGCTGTTGCCGCAAAACTCGATATTGATGAGGTGGTAGCCGAAGTCCTGCCCGATGAAAAGGCCCTGGCCGTAAAAAGGTTTCAGGAGGCGGGTAATAAGGTGGCCATGGCAGGCGATGGCATCAACGATGCCCCGGCCCTGGCCCAGGCGGATGTAGGTATTGCCATGGGTACCGGTACCGACGTGGCCATGGAGTCTGCCGGGGTTACCCTGGTTAAAGGCGACCTGACTGGTATTGTCCGGGCCAGGAAGCTCTCCCGGGCAACCATGGCCAATATCAGGCAGAATTTGTTTTTTGCCTTCATCTATAATGGTCTTGGTGTCCCCGTGGCAGCGGGTGCGTTGTATCCGGCATTTGGCATCACGCTCAGCCCGATTATTGCCGCCGCAGCCATGAGCCTCAGCTCTTTATCTGTGGTGGCCAACGCGCTCAGGCTTGCGGTCGGTTGATATACAGTAGGGTATCTTGAAAAATGAGAATCTTCGTTTGAGGTCAAGTGGCAGGGAGATTAAAAAGATCAGCATATTCAAGATCAGGCGGAAAGGCAATTTTCAAGGTGGCTGATAGTTTAATTCATCAGGAGAAACAGTAATGAATATAGCTCAAATATTTGAACAACTCGATACTCTCCACATGGAACGGCGTCGGTTTGTTAAAGGGATAGCTGCTGGAACCGCTCTGCTGGGTCTGGGCGGAATATCCACCAGGCTTCATGCGGCAGAGGAAATACCTGCCAATCCCGGGATGCCGGTTTTGCAGGGAAAAAAGTTTACTCTCAGCATGGCTCCACAGCAAGTCAACTTTACCGGCAAAGTCCGGACGGCAACCGCTGTTAACGGCAGCGTACCGGGTCCGATTCTGCGCTGGCGTGAAGGGGATAGAGTCAGCCTGAAGGTGACTAATCATCTGGCAGAATCAAGCTCTATCCACTGGCACGGCATTATTCTGCCCAATGCAATGGATGGTGTGCCCGGAATAACTTTTCCCGGTATTGAACCCGGAGAGAGTTATCATTATGCCTTTGATGTGCGCCAGAGCGGGACGTACTGGTATCACTCTCATTCAGGGTTTCAGGAGCAGACCGGGCTGTATGGCCCGATCATTATTGATCCGCTTGAGCCGGAACCCTTCAGTTATGATCGCGACTATGTTGTGATGCTCTCTGACTGGTCGGATGAAAACCCCAATGATCTCTATGCGCATCTTAAAAAAATGGCTGGATACTATAATTTTGCCGAGCGGACCTCTGCTGATCTGATCCGGGATATCAAAAAGAAAGGCCTGTCTCGAACCGTAAATGACCGCTCCATGTGGAACATAATGCGGATGAGCGATAGGGATATTTCCGACGTAACCGGCTATACTTACACCTATCTCATGAATGGACAGACACCTGCGGCCGGCTGGACAGGGTTGTTTAAGAAAGGTGAAAAAGTACGACTGCGCATTATAAACGGGTCGGCCATGAGCTTTTTTGATGTCCGCATTCCGGGATTGAAGATGAGAGTCGTTGCGGCTGACGGACAGAATATCGAGCCGGTTACCGTAGATGAATTCCGAATCGGCGTTGCAGAGACCTATGACGTCATTGTCGAGCCGGAAAGCGAGCGGGCCTATGCTGTTTTTGCCCAGGCAATTGATCGTACAGGTTACGCTCTGGGAACCCTGACTCCTGATGTGTCGCTGCGTGCCGAAGTCCCTGATTTTGATCCCTATCCGATTCTGACCATGACCGATATGGGAATGGATATGAACAATATGGCCGGTATGCATGATATGAAGAGCATGAAAGGCATGAAGGGAATGCCTGAAATGGATACAATGTCCGGAATGAAGGGGATGAACCACTCAGGTTCGACCATGGCCGGAATGCCGATGAAGACCGAACAACCCATGCCGATGCGGGGAGCCGCCGGTACGGGAAGTGACACGCCTGTCGTTCATGCGAAAACAGAGTTTGGCCCCCATGTGGACATGCGGGCCATGAGTCCAAAATATCGGTTGGATGACCCGGGAGTGGGCCTGCGTGATAACGGCCGAAGAGTTTTGACATACGCTGATCTTCGCAACCTCTATCCTACACCAGATTCCCGTGAACCCGGCCGTGAGATACAACTTCATCTGACTGGCAACATGGCCCGTTACATGTGGTCAATTAACGGGATAAAATATGCTGACGCCAAGCCGATTGAACTGACGTATGGAGAGCGTGTGCGGATAACCTTTGTCAACGATACCATGATGAACCATCCCATGCATCTGCACGGTATGTGGAGTGATCTGGAAACCGGTGACGGCCGCCGCATTCCCAGGAAACATACGGTTGTCGTGCAGCCCGGCTCAAAGATTAGTTACCTGGTGACCGCCGATGCCATGGGGGGATGGGCCTATCACTGTCATCTCCTCTATCATATGCTGGCCATGTTCCGTAAAGTTGTCGTATCCAAGTGAGGTGCAGGGATGAAAAAATATATAACAGTACTGGCGTGTTCACTTTTTC
Organism: Desulfobulbus sp.; assembly: GCA_003978695.1. Taxonomy (GTDB): domain Bacteria; phylum Desulfobacterota; class Desulfobulbia; order Desulfobulbales; family Desulfobulbaceae; genus Desulfobulbus_C. The sequence goes on from QNYF01000079.1 coordinate 5,609, forward strand.
TGAGTAGTCCGGCATGGAGTGGCGAGATGATTGATGATCCGTTGCTCTCCATGGTGATTGTCGATCAGCTGGAAGTACAGGTGGGGGATGGTGATGATCCGCTGGTCTGGGAGGCAGAGGGCTGGCTTGGCTATGATCTTAATAAATTATGGCTTAAAACCGATGGTGAGTATCTGGATGGACGGATCGAGGATGTCGAGGTGCAGGCTCTCTACAGCCGTGCCATTGCGCCTTTCTGGGATGTTCAGATCGGCTGGCGTGGAGATTTGCGGCCGCAGCCGGAACGCAACTGGCTGGCTCTTGGCGTCAAGGGCCTTGCGCCTTATTTCTTTGATGTTGACGCAGCTGTTTTTATTGGAGAAAGCGGTCAGACAGCAGCCAGATTGCAGGCAGAATATGAAATTATGTTTACCCGGAAGCTCATCCTGGTGCCTGATGTTGAAGTCAATTTCCATGGCAGGGATGACGAGGAACTCGGCATTGGCTCCGGATTGTCAGACATTGAAGCCGGCCTGCGCCTTCGCTATGAAATCCGCCGGGAGTTTGCTCCTTACGTCGGCATAACCTGGAAACACCTCTATGGAGACACCGCAGATTTTGCAGAAGCTGAGGGAGAGGACAGAGACGATGTCCGATTTGTTATTGGCCTCAGAGCCTGGTTTTAGATAGTATATTTGCTATTCAGCTAGCACCACGACTTTGGCATAACGTGTGGTCGGTAACTGTTCAGCACCCCAACCGGGTGCCCCGGCATATATTTTAAAAGTAACGAAAAATCAGTACGTTGATATTTTGTTACTTAGAAGATGGGGTTAGCTGAACAGTTACGCCAGCCGTTTCGTCCTGTAAGAGTCTGTCTGAGCAGATCAAAACTCATTTTATAGTTGGCCCCAACAAAAACCGTGCTGTCTGCATCCGGGCTGCCTGCCGCATACAGGCCAGGCTCCACCGTGAAATGATCCCGGCCTATATTCCAGCGCACCAGATAATGGCCCTGTTCGGCTTGAAGAACGGAGTATCAATACAATTGCTGTTTGCACATAATGGTGTTATATATGAAACCATGATAGACATAATTATTGACACCAATGTTTTGGTTTCAGCATTAAAATCTGACATGGGAGCTTCATATGCTCTTATATCCACACTACCATCACCAAAATTTCAATTTTCTATTTCTGTCCCTCTCTATACTGAATATCAGGATATTCTGACACGAAAAGAGCATTTAACCGGGGCCAGTACAGAAAAAGAAATCTTAGCATTCTTACGGTATCTATGCAAAATAGCAAATCGTCAAAAGATATTTTATTTATGGCGTCCCTGGTTGAAAGACCCCAAAGATGACATGGTTTTGGAGTTAGCTGTGGCAGCTAGAAGTAATTATATTATCACATACAATTTAAAAGATTTTTCAAATATTCAAAAATTTGGGATTGAAGCAATTACTCCCGGGAAATTCCTAAGAATACTCAAGGAGGTATGAAAAATGGGTAGTACATTAACATTAAGACTTCCAAAGTCACTCCACGGTAAAATCAGGGAACAAGCTAAAACAGATGAAATTTCTATTAATCAATTTTTAGTAACAGCGGCGGCAGAAAAATTATCCGCATTATTAACCCAAGATTATTTAGAAAATGAAGCAGCAAAAGGAAAACGTGAAGATTTTACAAAAGTACTCAAAGCTGTGCCTCATACAGAACCTGAGCCACATGACAGTTTATAATGCATTTCTCAAATCCAAAAGCACCCAGTAAAAGCAATGTGAACAGCAAAAATACAGGGCAATAATTGCTGAACAAATCACTTCACGCTGCCCCTGTGCACGGCGGTTTTCAAATAACCCTGACAGGTTATCCAAGGATGTCGAGGTGTAGGCTCTCTACAGCCGTGCCATTGCGCCTTTCTGGGATGTTCAGATCGGCTGGCGTGGAGATTTGCGGCCGCAGCCGGAACGCAACTGGCTGGCTCTTGGCGTCAAGGGCCTTGCGCCTTATTCCTTTGATGTTGACGCAGCTGTTTTTATTGGAGAAAGCGGTCAGACAGCAGCCAGATTGCAGGCAGAATATGAAATTATGTTTACCCAGAAGCTCATCCTGGTGCCT
>QNYF01000223.1 GCA_003978695.1 Desulfobulbus sp.
AGTTGGCTGAGTTGCTGGGGGTGAGGGTCTGTTTTATTCTCTGTACCTGTTCTGATCAGGAGGTGAAGCGACGATTGGCACTGCGGGCCAGGGATCCTGACGCTGTCTCTGACGGGCGTTGGGAAATTTTTGCCAGGCAGAAAAAAACATTTGAGTTTCCTGATGAGCTGGATAAAAAACAGTTTATGGAGCTTGATACCGAAAACACGCCGGCTCTACTGCTGGAAGATGTTGAACGGTTTTGTCTCACCGGGCTTGACAACCCCGACAGAGCAAGGTAAACGACGTTGGATTCGTTAATCATCAATGAGTGGTTATAATAATGTATACCAGAATATATTTTTTGCGGTATCCCAAGGAAACATCCGGCCAGCCGATTATTTACAGGCTGGTGAAACGTTACGATGTGGAATTTAATATTTTAAAGGCAGATATCAGGCCGCAGCGTGACGGGATCATGGTTCTTGAGATGAAAGGGCAGAAAGGGAATGTCCTTGAGGCGCTTGATTATTTAAAAAGTCTGGGGGTGAAAGCCGAGCGACTTGCCGGAAAGGTTCGCCGGGATGATAAAAAATGTTTTCAGTGTGGTGCCTGTACTGGCATTTGTCCGGTGGGCGCATTGTCGATAAAGCGACCTGAAATGGAGGTTGTTTTTGATCCCGACAAATGTACTGCCTGCGGCCTTTGTGTCACAGGATGTCCTGTCAGGGCAATGGAAGTCTGTTTTGATGTGCTGAAAGATAAAAAAATGCCCGCCTGATTTTTTCGTACAATTGATTGCAGAACGTAAAAAAGGGTTTGAGCATTTGCTCAAACCCTTTTTTACGTTCTGCGCAGTTGTAACTTTTCAGGTAGCACCACGACTTTTGCATAACGTGTGGTCAGTAACTGTTCAGGAGTGCCTTAGATTTGTCCATTTAAGACTGTGAAGCGTACTTGTGAGCAGGATTAAATGGGCGAAGATGTATGCGTAGACTCCGTGAGGTGCTCCTGAATAGTTATCACACCGTTTCTATAGTACTTCGCTCCTTGATGGCGTAAAGCACGTATGCTCCGGCAGAGGAGTTTATTTTTTATCAGGGTGTTTGGGGATCACCGGTCTTTCTGGAGAAGTATCTTCTGGCCGTATGTCTTTATCAGACGGGTCAAAATATATCCAGCCAGGCATTTTAATGTTCGGCAGCCATTTGCTCAACCCCCATCGCGGCGGATCACCAGCCTCAAGCCGTGCCAGCAGAGATTTTGCCTTGGGAATAATCGAGGAGTTCGGGTACCTGGCCAGAATATATTTTAAGCGGTGTTTTGACTGCTCAAATTGCTTGGTACGGACGTAAAAAACAGCAACAAAGTATTCGTGGTTGACCAAAAATTCTTTGGCGGCCTGTATACGTGCTCTGGCTTCACGGGAATAAGGCGAGTCAGGATAGGCCCGGAGCAGTCGGGAAAAAGACTGGATGGAATCCCGGGCTCCTGAGACATCACGGTCGATCCGGTCACTGCGGGAAAAATCGCACATTCCTGTCTGAAACATGACATAGGGAATTGCTTCATTGGTGGGATGCCGTTCTTCAAACTCCTTGTACAGAGTTTTTGCTTCTAAGTATTCATTCCTGTAAAAATGACAGTCGGCAGCTTTCAGCTCCGCAAGCAGGGCCTGAGGGCTGAAGGGGTACCGGTCCAGTATTTCTTCAAATGCGCGCAGGGCCTCTGCATAGTTACCCTGGTTGTATTCATCCATACCGGTAACGGCAAGCGCCTCGGCCTGTTCAAAGACTTCTTCATCAGCGTTTGAGCTAAAGGGCCATGAAGAAAACATGTTGTCCATGGTGCCGCATCCGGACAGTGAAAGTGTACAGATGGCAAGCATGAAAACAAGAAAAATCTGACGGACAGGAGAAAATGTTGTTCGTGTCATGGAGTAAATCCTGAAAAAAGAATCAAAAATGTCCGGTTGAAACCTGCTGATACTCTGAAATTATTCCAGATGTCCCAGGTAGTATTCGGCAGAAAGCTCTGCTGTTGCGCCTTCACCTGCGGCATTAATAATCTGCCGCGATTTTTTACTGCGGATGTCCCCGGCAGCATATACACCAGGCAGATTTGTACACATTTCGGTGTCAGTAACAATAAAACCGTTGTCATCTGTTTCAAGCTGCTCAAGCGGCAAAATCTCATTGTTAGGCTCAATGCCGATCAAGATGAAAATACCTGTAACGGAAAGAGAAGAGGTCGTGCCGTCTTTGTGGGCGATTTTCAGCGATTCAACGCCGGTTTTTCCACCGACAATTTCACTCACTTCCGCATTCCAGAGAAAATCGATTTTTTTCTCGGCAAAGGCTTTTTCCTGAAGAATCTTGGTTGCCCGTAATTCATCACGCCGATGAATAACAGTAATTTTAGAGGCAAACTTGGTGAGGTGGATGGCTTCCTGGATGGCGGTGTTGCCGCCGCCGACAACTGCTATTTCCTGGTTGCGGTAAAAGGGACCGTCACAGGTGGCACAATAGGAAACACCTTTGCCCCTGAGCTCTTCCTCGCCTTTAACCCCTATCTTACGTGGTTTGGCACCGGTACAAATGATTACAGTCTGGCCGGTGAGTTGCTCGCCGTTTTCCAGAAAAAGAGTTTTGACATCCTGGGCAAGATCAAGGGAGGTTACAGTGGAAAACTTTTTTTCCAGATCAAACCGATCCACATGTGCTGTCATTTTGTCGATCAGGTCAAACCCGTTCACGCCTTCCGGAAAGGCGGGATAGTTGTCCACCCAGTCAGTTATCAGTACCTGGCCGCCCGTGGCTCCCTTTTCCAGGAGCAGGGCTTTAAGGCGGGCCCTGGCTGCGTATAATCCGGCCGTCAAACCTGCCGGTCCACCGCCCACAATAATGAGTTGATAATCTGCCTGCTGCATGATGGATCGGCCCCTGACTGCAGAAGAAATGGATTATACAGCTTTATTGATCAGTTCATTGAGCTGAGCTTTACCCACAGCACCGGTGATCTGATCGACCACTTCACCGTCTTTGAAGAGAATAAGAGTGGGGATGGCCCGGATGCCAAATTTACCCGGAGTTGCGGGATTATCATCAACATTCATTTTGGCTATCTGTACTCGTCCGTCAAATTCTGCGGCAAGATCATCGATGACCGGGCCGATGGCCTTGCATGGACCACACCAGGGGGCCCAGAAATCCACCAGGCAGGGGAGGTCATTTTTGACAACTTTGCTGTCAAACTCACTGTCGGATACGTGAATAACTTTATCGCTAGCCATAATCGATTCTCCTTTGCAGTCGTCTATATGAGACGAGATTTGTAAACAAATCAAATGGTTCCATAAATTTATGAGCTTCTTAAATTTTACCATTCTACTCCGGAGCAGGAATGGTGACAAGGAAAAATTGGTTTGAAGAGGAAAGGAGAGATTGGGGCAAGAGGCGTATTTACTTTTGACAGAAGAAAAATCAGCATGCTATAGTGCTGTTCACCATCCCATGAATACAATCAAACAGGTGTCCTATGAAGACGGAACAATCCTCAATTCTCTTCGACAAAGCATGTCAGGTCATTCCCGGCGGAGTTAATTCCCCGGTTCGTGCCTGCAAGTCTGTGGGCTGCGACCCGCTGTTTGTTGCCAAGGCTGAGGGCTGCATGATTACCGATGTGGATGGCAATGAGTTTATCGATTTTGTGGGTTCCTGGGGGCCAATGATTTTAGGGCATTCCCACCCTGATGTCATAGCCGCCATTTGTTTTACCGCACCTTTGGGAACCAGTTTTGGCGCACCGTGTCCGCTTGAGGTAGAACTTGCTGAACTGGTGTGTGATTCTGTCCCTTCTCTTGAGAAAGTTCGTTTTGTCAGCTCAGGAACTGAGGCGACCATGAGTGCCATCAGATTGGCCCGCGGCTACACTGGGCGCAATATTGTCGTTAAATTTGACGGCTGCTATCACGGGCATGCCGATTCTTTTCTGGTTAAAGCGGGTTCAGGAGTGATAACTCTCGGAATACCCGGCAGTCCAGGTGTTCCTGCTGATATTGTCAAAAATACTCTGTCGATTCCCTATAATAATATTGAAATCCTTGAGGCGACCCTACGTGATAAACACCTTGACATTGCCTGTGTAATTGTCGAGCCGGTTGCCGGTAACATGGGCGTTGTGGTCCCTGATATTGCATTTTTGCAGAAGATGCGGGAATTAACCAGTGAGCTCGGGATAGTCCTGATCTTTGACGAAGTGATTACCGGGTTCAGGCTGGCCCTTGGTGGAGCACAGGAGCGATTTAATATCCTGCCGGATTTGACCTGTCTTGGTAA
>QNYF01000061.1 GCA_003978695.1 Desulfobulbus sp.
CCACCCGGGCGTGAATTTTTTTACAGCACCGTGACCTCAACACCCTGCCGGGCAAGAATAATCGCCGTGCTCAGTCCACCAATGCCGGAACCGATTATGAGTACTTTATCTGGAAAAAACAATTGATAAGACTTAGATTAATAGGAATTCACTTGCAAAGATAACAGTCAAGAACAAACTGTCTCATCCCCCATCTAGTCTTTTATTTACTCAAAATACAAAGAAAAATCTCGACATATTATTCTAAAACCTTTTTTACAGCCCCAAAAACGAGGATAAACCCGATTACAATACTACTTCGGAACCACCTACAGGCCACCACGTACCAAGCGAACAAGATAATTTCCTGACTGCCGATTCAAAAACCGCTGTGTACCAGCTTTAAAATCAATTAATCCTGCAAAATCATCATGTTGAGCCTCAGGGGTACTTGACCAGACAGCTCTGGATGGTCCATTTGGGAAAAAATGTAAATTAAGAGCAGGATCATAGCATTGCCGTTCGGTAATAGAAACAAGTTCTTTAATGTTTGGTAGCCTCCAGTCGGTATATCCGGCAAAACTCATATCGTTCACCGTAGAAACCGTTGCCAACGCTTCTTGCCAGTTGACACGGGATTCGGTACCGTTTTCACAATTCGTCCCAGACATTCCCTCTACACATTTTTTCCACATCAAACCAGTTGTTCTATCACTGACAGTTCCGTCATGATTATTAATCAACTGTACATCAGGGGTCGACGGGGGAGCAGATGTTGATTTGCACGTTTGGGAATACCCAATAGAAAGAAAGCTCAGAGTAAAAAATAAAATACAATTAAATAAAAAGATAGGGAGTTTCATAAGCTAAACCTCTTATAAGGGGAGATTGGCAATAAACAACCCGCCGCAAGCGGACGAAGTCTCAAGTTTACTATACGCTCCCCCGGAAAGGGGAGCAAGGTGTTAACCCACAAGCTGTGCAATAAACCTAACTCTATTGAAACTATTCAGATTGGTGCTGAAAACTTGCAAATCCAGCAACCTGTAACTCTTCAAGAATGCCTCAGGTCAGGAGTCTGCGCATACCTGTTCAGTTAAGACTATGAAACTCGAGCAGGCTTAAATGAACAAAGATGAGATGCTCCTGAAAGTTACACTCTATTTATGGTGATTGACGTACCAGCCGTACAGGATAAATGCTGTCCCGATTAGCATAGCCTGACGTACCACTTGCAAAGCTTAAATACCATGAAGCCATGGAAAAATCTGCATAAGCTGAACCTGACCATACGCTATCCCGTGTGGCGTTTGGGAAAAAATCAGTGTCAATTTTTGTCCCTGTTTCGCCGTAATACAAAAGCCCCTCAAGTTCACCAATAGTAGGCATTCGCCAGTCCGATGCTCCACACAAACCTGCATCATTTACTCGGGCAGTGTACGCTTCAGTGTTACAAAACGTGGAAGAATCACCACTATTATAACCCAAACAGATGTTTCCATCATTATTGAGGATACCGCTTACCCCCCCATTGCTGCCAGGATCAGTATTATACCAACTATACCTATCGTCCTTATCATGTAAATTTCCATTATCGGTTTTTACTTCCCAGATAAGACCTGTAACATTATCTTTTACACAGGCCCAGGATGGGGCGCTGGCAGGCAACGGATCGCCCCCAGCACTGATTTTAGTAAAACTAAAACCTGCACGACCGTCAGTATCATCATTAAAAGTAACATCACGTCCATGGGAACAATCCTGTGCGTCAATATTCACACCACTACAGGTACTATTATTCCCTTTTGGGAAATTTCCTCCCCAGATCACCCCGGTGTCATTTACTGAAACAGAAGGGGTAATATCATCATTTATAATAGCGCCAACAGCACCGTTATTCTCGAGGGTAAGGTTATCTGGAGCAACAAGAATGAGCGAAAGAGTTTCAAGACTCTCTACCTTGGCATCACCCTTAATCGTTACTGCTACAGTTGCTCTGGCGGGACCTGATGGAAAACTGATGGTACCAGAAACTTCCATATAATCATTGTCTGCAACCGTTGCCGTACCATCCTGGGTCATATAACTCACAGAAGAAATTTTGTCGCAATGGTTCATGCTCAAGGTAAACATCATTGTTTTGCCACCTACATCACCTTCAATGACTGACTCAGAGGACACCCTTAAACTGCAATCTTTACTCAGTAACAATAAATAAACGGGCGCTATTGACTCCTTTTCTTCTTTTACTGCCATAGCCTGCCCGGGAAGCAAAATTTCAAAAATAAGCAGAATCGTAAGGACCAGTGGAAGAATAGGCCTCGTGAAAAAGTATCTCAAATAAAAACGCATTGCAGGCTCCACAAAAGCTATCAAGGGAAAAACATAGAGTCGATCGGACAAATCCAACCACTTAAAAAATGAAATAAACTATATACATAGACTAAGATAATAAACGATAATGACCAGTAAAGAAACGGTAAAGAAGCTCAAAGAGAAGAATTCCATTGACGCATATCCATTGGCAAAATGATCTATTCTAGTTTTTCGACATTCAAAAGAGTCATAGTGAGCGTATATCCACCTGACTGACGTGAGGTTAGTATTAGTTTCTTAGGAATTACCCCTACTCCAGGCACCTTGCTACATTCAGTACCCGTAATTGTGCAGAGCAACTGGCCAGAAGCTAAATAGAGATTACGCTGGTGACACCCATTTGAGTTCACGAAGACATCTGTTCGTTGTCTTTTACCGTCCGTAACACGACAGACAGGTTGCTTTCCGGGAAAGAATCCTTTACGGGCTTCTCCTGCAGAAGGAGAAAATATTGCTTTGATATCCTCCATCATGCCCTCTGCAAAACCGGGTTTGTTAAAGGGTGGGACAGCCCGGTTAATGATAAGAGAATCCGAAAAAACCGCAGAAAAAAGGACAAACCCTTCTACCGTCATCAGGGTGGAATGGATCGTTCATGGATCGTTCCGTCTTTGATGACGGTCACGCCCATAGCCGTCCCGTGTTTACCGCCTGGCATGGAAAACTCAATCAGATGAACATACTGGTAATTACCCTGGGGAAAGAGTGTCGGGCATCCGCCTGGTTCCGGCGTTTCCTGGTCAAGGTGCGGCAATGTGGGAGGCGATCCGGCACAGGAGGAGAGCAGAAAAAGGAGACAGAAGAGTCCATAAAAAATCCGTCTCATTTTTCAGTAAACACGGCTGGAGAAATGGTTGTATTGAGTACCGCATTTGTAAAGATAAGTCTTGTATACGAATCCTTTCCCTCAAAAATGGTTACCGAATCCATCAGCCCCGGTTGCTCAGACAGCTGCAACTCAATCCTGCTGATCAGCTTCCCGAGTCCTTTGCTCCTTGGGGTCAGAACAATTTTCCTGCCAGGTTTCAGCTCGGCCTGAAACGTCGGATTATCAGTAAAATTCCCCGACAGCCACTGGCTGATCTCCTGGCTGACCACACGCATGGCATCCATCCCCATTGAGCGGTCTTCAACCAGTTTCCCCTCGTGCTGGACGAATTTATGCATCTTGCCGTCGTGCAGTAAAAGCAGGCTCTGTATCGGAGTCCGGTACTCCCAGCGCAATGAGCCAGGTGCCTGAAACACAAAAATTCCTTTGGAAATAAGCGGCCGGACAAGAATTTTCAGGTGCTTCTCCTGGACAAAATCCGCACGAACAGAGGTGATATTCCCTGAATTTTCACGAATTGCCTCCAGACTGTCTGCCCAGCCAAGACAAAGCGAACCGGCCAGAAAAACCGTCATGACGATACACAAGAGACGCATCAGAACATCCCGCCGTTAACAGACAACACCTGCCCGGTAATGTATGAAGCGGCAGGAGAGCAGAGAAAACTGACAACTTTTGCCACTTCCTCAGGCCTGCCAAGCCGTGCCATGGGAATCATATTTTTAATTTCTTTGACCGGGGCCTCCTTAATCATGTCAGTTTTAATCAACCCCGGTGCCACCACGTTTACCCGAATACCAAGCCTTGCGACTTCAGCAGCAACCGAGCGGCTGGCAGCATTCAGGCCGGCCTTGGCTGCACTGTAATTGGCCTGGCCCCGGTTGGCCATTAATGATGAGGCCGAAGAGATGGAGACTATCGTCCCTTTTTTCCGGCGGACCATCTGTTCAATGACCGGCCGGGTAACGTTATAAAAACCGTGTAAACTGGTATCGATAACCGACTGCCAGTTTTTTACAGGCATCATCATAAACAGACCATCTGCAATTATACCGGCGTTATTGACAAGAATATCAATTGCGCCAAGGCGTCCGGCGATATCTTCAATGCATTTTTCCACACCTTCAGCATCCCGTACGTCAAAGGGGTAAATTTCGCCATCCCCCCCGGCCCCCCGCACCAGAGAAAGTGTCTCCTCAGCCCCTTTTTTATCGGAATAATAGTTGATGACCGTATAACAGCCACGGCCGGCAAGCTCTACACAGATCGCCTGGCCAATCCCCTTGCTTGCTCCGGTCACAAGGGCTATTTCACGTATTGCATCAGATGTGGAATCAGTCATTTTCCTCTGCCTTGATGAGTTGCAGGGTTACTTCAGCAATGCCCCTGTTATCAATTTTTATAATGCTCGTTATTTCACGTAACATATCATATTTATGAGAGTTATCCGCTCGGGTAATAATTCGGCTTTCAAGAGGAATGGTTTCAACAGAAAAATCCGCTTTTTTTATCCCGACAAGCCAGCCTTTGTTAACGACTTTCCCACCTGGAGAAACAAGATCGTTCCAGCTGTTGCACACCCCGGCTGTCTGGGCGGCCAGTTCAATCAGCACCAGAGGATTAACCCCGTCTACATCTGCCAGGGGCCAGCTTTTTTTTGCTGTTGCTGCTGTTACTGCATAGTTTGAGGTGATCTCAATGATTTCATCAACAAGGAGCATTCTGCCCCGATGCGGAAGCAGATCTTCACACGAGATTTCCTTGAACGATCTTCCGGTCATAATTTCTTTAAAAAAAATTCCAGACAGGTTCCGGGTAAAGAAGATGACAAATTCCCTGTCTCTGATAATATATACTCTTATTGTTGTGCGACGACTTCCGGAACAAAAGAATAATTTCTTCCCGGCAATTTGTCCACAGTTCCCTTAAGGTGCCTTAAATTTTATGTGGCTGATATCATGAAAACACTCATAGAAGAACTCAAAGTTAAACTGATAGATATCCTGAATCTGACAGACCTGACTCCGGCAGATATTGATGAAAACGCCCAACTTGTCGGGGGAGAGCATGGCATTGACTCCATTGATGTACTTGAAATGGTCGTGATGATAGAAAAGGATTACGGGGTAAAAATAAATAACAAGGAAGTCGGAGAAAAAGTTTTTTCCACTCTTGCGGCACTGGCAGAGCATATTGAGGAGCATAGAAATACTTCTTCCGGGTCTGCCGCTTGAGCCGACACCGGATCTATATTGCCGGGGCCGGGATTCTTTCCTCCCTTGGCAGGGGATGTGAGGCTACCTATGAAGCATTGCAGAAAAACAGCTGCGGCCTCAGCCCACTACGTCTCTTTTGCTTACAGAGCAATGCCCCCATGCCCGCAGGTGAGGTAAACCTTCCCTCGCCCGGCAGCCTGCTGCCACGTACCCACAGGCTGGCTCTTGAGGCAGCCAGACAGGCAGTTCCTGACCCATCAACACCGCTTGACGGCATCATTATTGGTTCTACCACGGGCGGCATCCTGACGACAGAAGAGCTGCTCAAAAAAGGCCGGACTGACCAGATGGCTTTTCAATATCATGGTCTGACCACCGTTGCCCGACAGCTCGCCGACCATTTCAGCTGTTCAGGCCCGGCCCTGACAGTATCAACCGCCTGTTCCTCAGGGGCAGTGGCAATAAGCATTGCTCTTGCCCTGCTCAGACAAAACCGGGCCAGTACCGTTTTGGTTGGCGGGGTTGATTCCCTTTGCCGCCTGACCTATTTCGGCTTTCATTCACTGCAGCTCGTTGATCCGGACGGGGCTCGTCCAATGGATGTAAACCGCAAAGGCATGTCAGTGGCAGAAGGGGCGGCCATGCTGCTCCTCACCACAAAAAAAACTGATTCTCCCCTTGCCGAAATAACAGGCTTCGGCCTTTCCTGCGATGCCTACCACCCGGCAACACCGCATCCGGAGGGCAAAGGCGCAATAAAGGCCATACGGGCAGCCCTTGCTGATGCTGAAATTGCACCCGAAGACATTGATTATATCAACCTGCACGGTACCGGCACTCCGGATAATGACCGGGCAGAATCACAAGCTCTCATGGATGTCTTCAAGACACCACCACCAATATCTTCCATAAAAGGGGCCACCGGCCACAGCCTGGCGGCTGCAGCCGTTATTGAAGCGGTTGTTGCGGCCCTTGCCGTTTCACGGGGAATTATCCCGGCCAATACCGGCCTCATAACACCAGATCCGGAACTGCTTCCTCCGCAAAAACAGCCGGAAAAGAAAAAAATCTCTGCTGTCCTCTCCAACTCCTTTGGATTTGGCGGCAACAACGGGGCACTGGTCATTTCCGAACCTGATCATTTCCCCCATCCTGTTTCCAACCCGGAAAGAAAGCCTTTGACCGTCTGTGGAACGGCCTGCCTGACCGGCATGGGCGATCTTCGAGCGACCCTGCATGCCTTGCAGAAGGGAATATCGACAGCCGGGGTTCTGGATATTGGCGAGCTTTCCGCAAACCTTCCCGCCCGCAGGGTCAGGCGCTTAAAACGTCTTGCGAGGATGACCCTGTCTCTTGCCTTTGCCGCCCACACTGACACAAGACGAGAGGACAAACCAACAGCTGTTTTTATGGGGACCGGCTGGGGCGCTCTGTCTGAAACACATGACTTTCTTGCCCGTCTTGAGGAAACCGGAGAGCAGTTTCCAAGCCCTACCGATTTCATTGGTTCAGTCCATAACGGACCGGCTGGTCAGGTTGCCCTGTTCTTCCAGGCAACAGGGGCAAACATCACCTGCAGCGGGGGAGATTACTCCTTTGAACAGGCATTGTTGGCCGCCGACCTTCTGGCCGGTGATGAGCCATGTTGTGTCATAGGTGCTGACGAAGCACATGAAGTATTCTCGCCGCTCCTTGACCCTTCAACAGGACCAAAAAACCTGC
>QNYF01000105.1 GCA_003978695.1 Desulfobulbus sp.
TTCAGAATCCTGAGGGAAACGCACGACAACAGTCTTGCCGCCAATTTTTTCATAGTCAAAGGCATGCAGAGGCTGACCATATTCCAGCATCACAAAGTTTGTGATATCAACAATATTGTTGACAGGTCGCATCCCAACCGCCAGCAATTGGCGCTGCAACCACCAGGGGGATGGCGCGATAACAACCCCTGTTAATCTTCGCGCTGCATACCGGGGGCAAAGGGCAGCATTTTCTATCGTTACCGAATAGTCAACATCAGATGTATTCAGATCAGGGGAAGCAGTAATCGGGGGTTTGCTGGATTTACCTGTCATGGCGGCCACTTCTCGGGCGATACCAAGAACACTCGCACAATCAGAGCGGTTAGGTGTGAGATCAATCTCTACCATGGTATCATCGAGATCAAGCAATTCAACAAGAGAAATCCCGGAAGAACACTCCGGGTCAAGTTCGAGAATTCCTGAATGATCTTCGCCTATGCCGAGCTCACGCCATGAGCAGAGCATGCCCATGGAGACTTCACCACGGACCTTGGCCTTTTTAATCTTATGGCCGTCGGGTAACCGAACACCTGGCCGGGCAATTGCAGTGACCAGGCCTTCACGTACATTAGGTGCACCACAGACAATCGGTACAACCTCATCACCTACTTCAACATCGCAAAGAGTTAACCTGTCAGCATTAGGATGCTTTTTTACAGATAAAACCCGGGCTGAAACAATATTGTCAAGCCCGACGTACAGTTTTGTAACCGCATCGACTTCCAGACCTAACATGGTGAGACGATCAGCAAGCTGGTTCGTAGTGAGACCATCAAGGGAGACATATTCACGAAGCCAGCTGAGGGTGAATTTCATGTGTACTTTTCCTGTTTAACAATGCCTGACCAACAGATATATCAGTCAGTGGCGGAATACAGATTAAAACTGATTGAGAAACCTGAGATCGTTTTCGTAATAGAGGCGGATATCATCAATGCCGTATTTCAGCATGGCTATCCGTTCGACTCCAAGACCAAACGCAAACCCGGAATACTCGTCAGGATCATAGCCGACCATCTTGAGAACTTCCGGATCAATAAGACCTGATCCAAGTATTTCAAGCCAACCGGTCCGTTTACAGACCCGGCATCCGGAACCTCCGCAGATAACGCAGGCAATATCAACTTCTGCACTGGGCTCAGTAAAAGGAAAAAAACTTGGCCGAAAACGCAAGGGGAGATCTTTTTTGAACATCCGGTGTGTAAAAGAAGTCAGGACCCCTTTCAAATCTGCAAACGAAACATCCCGGTCCACCAGAAAGCCCTCTACCTGATGGAACATAGGGGTATGGGTTATATCTGAGTCACAGCGATACACCTTACCCGGAGCGATGTAGCGCAGGGGCGGCTCCTTATCTTCCATAATACGCGCCTGCATGGGAGAGGTATGTGTACGCAACAGGATAGATTCAGAGACATAAAAGGTATCGTGCATATCCCTAGCCGGATGATGCTTGGGGATATTAAGTGCTTCGAAATTGTAATGATCCGTCTCAACATCGGGTCCTTCGGCAACAGCAAATCCCATGCCTTCAAAAACTGAACATATCTCTTCCATGACCTGCGTTATCGGGTGTAGTTTACCACAAGAAAGAGTACGCCCCGGCAGGCTGAGATCGAGATCTTGAGCAGCGGTGTTGCTGCCTGTGGAGATGACCTCTTTCTTCTCATGAAAGAGCTCATCAACCTCTTTTTTTATCGCATTTGCAAGCTGGCCAAGCCTTGGGCGCTCTTCCTTTGCAACCTGACCAAGCTGCTTCATAGTTCGGGAGAAAAGTCCCTTACGGCCAAGAAATTTGACCCTGAACTCCTCAAGATGAGCTCTTTCACTTATCGCATGCAGAGCTTCTTCGGCTTCTTTTTTAAGCCTCTGCAGTTCGTTTTCCATCAGTTCCTCAGGCAGCCTCGAAGCCTGCAGCCTTCACTACTTCAGTGAACGCTGAGGGATCAACAATTGCCAGGTTGGACAAAACTTTCCGGTCAAGTTCAATCTCTGCCTGCTTAAGACCATGGATAAACTTGCTGTAACTCACGCCATTTGCATTGGTTGCCGCATTAATGCGTGTAATCCAGAGCCGACGAAAATTACGTTTGTTGGTTCTCCGATCACGATAGGCATAACAGAGGGCTCGATCTACAGCTTCAGTCGCTGTACGGTAGAGTCGGCTTTTGCCTCCCCGGTACCCTTTGGCCATTTTTAAAACTCTATTTCTTCTACGGCGGGCCTTAAACCCGCGTGTTACGCGTGGCATAGCATTACTCCGGTGTAAATATATATAATAATTTCAGATAGTTAAATATATGGCAACATTCGTTTAACAGCCTTGACATCCGAGGCGTCAATAAGGCCTGATTTACGAAGGTTACGTTTACGTTTTGTCGATTTTTTGGTCAGAATGTGGGACGTAAAAGCCTTGTGGCGTCGGATTTTTCCGGAGCCTGTGGCTTTAAAGCGCTTGGCTGCCCCTCTGTTGGTTTTCATTTTAGGCATGATAAATTCTCCTTCTATGGACAGGTACTCCCTGCGTAAATAATGTGCTCAATTCATGTTTCAGGCTTTAGGACCTACAAACATTACCAGCTGTCGCCCTTCCATCCTGGGTTCCTGGAGGATCACACAATCCTCGCGCAGGGAATCAGCTATTTTATTAATTGCGGTGAGGCCAACTGACTGTGCGTAAATTATTTCCCGACCTCGAAAACGCATGGTAACTTTGACTTTGTTCTTCTGGCTCAAAAACTTTTTGATCTTCTTAATCTTAAAGTTCAAATCGTGCTCTTCAGTTTTGGGCCTGAATTTTATTTCTTTTGTTTCAACAACAGTCTGTTTTTTCTTTGCTTCCTGCTGTTTTTTCTTCAGCTCATAACGATATTTATCAAAATTCATTACACGGCAAACAGGTGGATCCGCTTTTCCGGACACCTCGACGAGGTCCAGATTCTGATCATATGCTATATCGATAGCCTTGGCCGTGGGAACAACCCCCAGCTGTTCTCCATCTGCACCTACCAGACGGACCTGTGGATAACGAATTGCCTCGTTTACCTTAACCTTGATTTCCTGCTTCTGTGGTAGTTTCCTGCCTCTTCGTTTAATGTCCAGTCCTCCTGCTGAAAAAATAACTGCAGCCTGTCAGGCTATACCTTCTTCACATTCCCGATTCACCATGTCAACAAACTCCTGTGGCGACATGGGTGGAAGATTATCACCGTTGCGTTTTCGCACAGTTACGGTTCCATCTTCTTTTTCCCGCTCACCAATAATGAGCATATACGGAACTTTCATGACCTGTGCTTCACGAATCTTATAGTTAAGCTTTTCATTACGCAAATCCTTGTCTATCCGAAGACCGGCCTCACGCATTGTAGAGTACACCTTCGTACAGTATTCCGACTGATCGTCGGTGATGTTCATGATTCTTGCCTGTTCAGGAGCCATCCACAACGGAAACGCCCCTGCGTAATGTTCGATGAGAACACCGATAAATCGTTCAAGCGAACCCATGAGAGCCCGATGAATCATAATTGGCTGGTGTTCTGTCCCGTCTGTACCGGTATATGTCATGCCAAACCGTTCCGGCAGATTAAAATCGACCTGGATAGTCGAACATTGCCAGGAACGACCCAACTGATCCTTAATTTTTATATCAATTTTCGGCCCGTAAAAAACACCTTCTCCGGGATCAATTTCATAAGCCAGACCTTTTTTATCCATGGCCTGCTTCAACGCCTCTGTAGAGAGATTCCAATGCTCATCACTCCCCACATATTTATCCGGACGGGTAGAGAGGTATACATCATATTCATCAAAACCAAATGTTTTGAGAATATGCAGATTAAGGTCTATGATGTTAAATATCTCGTCTTCAAGCTGCTCCGGTCGACAAAAGATATGTGCATCATCCTGGGTAAAACCACGTACACGCATAAGCCCATGCAGAGCACCGGTTCGTTCATACCGATACACAGTTCCCAGTTCACACCAGCGTATGGGGAACTCTCTATAACTATGCTTTGTTGCGTTATAAATACCAATATGAAAAGGACAGTTCATCGGTTTAAGCTGATAAGCCACATCATCAATTTCCATGCCGGAGTACATGTTCTCTCCGTAAAAATCAAGGTGACCTGAGGTCTTCCACAAATCCTGTCGGGCAATATGGGGTGTATATAACAGCTCGTAACCGTGTTTGTAATGTTCGTCTTTCCAGTAATCCTCAATAAGTCTGCGCAACTGAGC
>QNYF01000074.1 GCA_003978695.1 Desulfobulbus sp.
CAACACAGGCAGAAAACGCGCATAATTCGAACGCTCATCGTAAACCTCTCCTGCAAAAAAATTTATATCAACAACAATAAAACAGAATTAATTTACATGATACCATTAGCACGAGCAAATTACAAATCCTATACGAGAAGGTTTAGCCAACGGGACGATGACTATTTCCCGAAATTACAGACAGGATACTGGCAGCGTTTACAGTTACGGCACAGGCCGCCATGGCCCATATCCGCAAACTCTTCACGGCCGATTGATTCTCCGGTAAGAATCCTTGGAAGGATCAGATCAAAGACAGTAATGTTATGAAACATGCCGCAGGCAGGCAGGCCAAGCACAGGAACATCACCTATGCGGCCGGTGAGAAACATTGCACCGGGCAGAACCGGGGTACCATATACCGTGTCCACGGCTCCAGCCTGTTTTATCCCTGACCTGGTAACATCATCAGGATCAACAGACATTCCCCCGGAAGTCACTATGAGGTCAACACCTTGAGCAAGACTTTCGCTGATGGCTGAAGCTATCTTCCCGGGGTCATCCGGAGCAAAAGCGACATGGGTTACTTCAGAGCCGAAGGCCGCCAGTTTACTCCGCAGAACCTGCTCAAATTTATCTTCAATCCGCCCATAAAAGACCTCATTACCGGTAATAACCAAGCCAACCTTTGCCTGTTTAAGCGGCAAAACCTGGACAACGGGTTTTGCATTTTCTGCAATAGACACCGCCTTATTGACCATTTCCCTCTCGCCCAGCAATGGAATCAACCGGCAGGCAGCAAGTTGTTCTCCTTTCTTAACCGGGGTGTTTGTGTGCAGCGTCGCGCACATGACGTCACCCAGCATATTAAAACGAAACAACACCTCTTTATTAATTTTTAAAAGACCATCAAAGGTCGCATTGATTACAGCCTTGCCTTCAACAACCTCATCTGTATACGCAGTTCCTGTTCCGGCAAGAGCGGCAACCAGCAGCCGGGCAGCCTCATTTTCATGAATCTCATTTTGGGTCAGCTCAAGAACATAAATATGCTCTTTGCCAAGCCGTCGCAGATGCTCAACATCTTCAGCTTGAATGATATGCCCTTTCTTAAAGGCACATCCTTTGAACTCACCCTTGACGATTTCAGTTATATCATGCGGCAGAACCTTGCCCACGGCCTGATCTACCGGTATACTCTTTTTCATAGACTATTTATGTGCGTACTCTTTTTTTTCTGGTATATACACTTTCAACTACAGCTTGCATGTATACGAACTTTATGCAACAGCGTCAATTGAGAAATCCTGGTACGGTCCCTGCAAGTTCCAATGAGACAGAACTGCTTCCCCTAGCCTGAGGACACACGTATCACGCAAAAATTTATCAAAATTTTTACTCCTCCGGAGAAGACAAATGAAACAAGAACTGCTCGACATAATCGCCTGCCCCCAATGCAAAGGAGAGGTCACATTGAATGCAGAAAAAAATGGCCTGATATGTGCGACCTGCAACCTGGAATATGAAATACGTGACGATATTCCAATTATGCTTATCGAGCAGGCAAAACGGCTTGACAAGGAGCAATTGTCCTGAAAACCGGGCTGTTGATCGTTTACTTATGGACATCGGTACATTACAAGAAATAGCCAGGAATCAGTTCTTCTACTCTTTGCATGAACTGAACCAGTACCAGTTGGGACAACGGCTTCTGCTCATTCTCTTTTACGGACTGCTGGCTAAACTGGCAGATCTTTTTATCGACAAACTTTTGTTACGCTTTGCTGTCAGTACTCGTTGGAAGGCAGATGAGCGCATCATGGAAATTCTTCATCGTCCCATCTGCTGGTCAATCTTCCTGCTTGGCATTACCCATGCTCTACTCCTTTCCCCTCCTCTACCTTCCCCCTGGGACACAATACTTCCCAGAATAATAAAAACGTTCATTCTTATGGTCTGGTGGATTTCGCTGATCCAGGAAATTACCGCCATGAATGAGAACAATATGAGCTGGGTGTTGCAGAAAATCGACAAAACCCACTTTTACATGATCAAAAATATCTCCCGGATTCTTCTGCTCTTTACGGGGATCCTCTGGGGACTTGTTATCTGGAAAGTCAACCTAACCCCGCTCTTTGCCTCAGCAGGAATCATCGGCATTGCCATCGCCCTGGCAGCAAAAGATACTTTAGCAAACTTCTTTGGTGGAATAGCTCTTTTTGTAGATGCCGCATACAAGGTGGGGGATTATATCATTCTTGATACTGGAGAACGGGGTGAGGTTGTGGAGGTTGGTATCAGGTCAACAAAGATCAAAACACGCGATGATATCCTCATTACTATCCCCAATTCCATCATGTCCACCTCAAAGATTATCAATCAATCAGCCCCTGAACCATTTTACCGGATTCGAATCGACGTGGGGGTTGCCTACGACAGTGACCTGAGGCTGGTGGAAAAAACGTTGCTCAATGTGGCAACAGAAAACCATGCGCTCGCAGAAAAACCAGAACCCCGGGTACGGGTGCGTAGCTTTGCCGATTCTGCCATCCTGTTTCAGCTTCTGGTTTGGGTAAAGGATCCGCGCCACAGAGGCCGAGAGACCCACAATCTGCTAAAAATGATCCATTCCGCCTTTAATGACCAAGGTATTGAAATACCTTTTCCGCAGCACAGTGTTTACCTGCAATCAGTATCAAAAAAATCACCAGCAATTATCGTAGAATAATCCCTCGAACCATGCCTCTTCTTTGTATATAATTTGGTTGCGCCACAAACTTCCTTTTAGCGCCCAAAAAACGAGGGGACTATAACAGCAAAAAGAGCAAGAGAAAAAACATAGACTGGTGGAGCAACAATTAACGCAAGAATTACCAGCATACTCTACTACCAACAAAAAAAGGTAGGGCAAACGCCCTACCTTTTTGGACAAACCACTTTCTGTTAATCCTTATCAATTAGGGAGCAATGCCCATTTCTTTTTCTTTTTCATGGACAGCCAGTCTGGTTTTGATGGCTGTATCCGGGATAAGAGACATGGAGTCAATGCCCAGCTCTACCAGGAAAGTAGCAAATTCAGGAAAGTCGGAAGGGCCCTGACCGCAAATTCCTATTTTCCTGCCGCGTCGTTTGGCTGTTTTAATGACCATTCGGATCATGTCTTTTACAGACTCGTCACGTTCATCGGCAATACCCGCAATCAGACCTGAGTCACGGTCAAGACCATAGGTAAGCTGGGTGAGATCGTTTGAACCAATGGAGAATCCGTCAAAAATATCAGCAAATGCATCAGCTGAGATGACATTTGATGGAATTTCACACATTACATAAAGCTCAAGTCCGTTTTCACCCTGAACCAGACCGCAGTCACGCATCACCTCAATGACCTTTTTCCCTTCCTCAGGAGTTCGGCAGAAAGGAACCATCAACTTGATGTTGTTCAAGCCCATGTCGTTTCTTGCTTTGAGCAACCCCTCACATTCCAGCTCAAAGGCGGGACGATACTTAGGATCGTAATAGCGCGAAGCACCACGCCAGCCGATCATCGGGTTTTCTTCCTCAGGCTCATACAGGGTACCGCCCAGCAGATTGGCATACTCGTTACTCTTGAAATCAGAGAGGCGGACAATAACGTCTTTTGGATAGAATCCAGCAGCAATTCGGCCGACGCCTTCGGCAACCTTATCAATAAAAAACTGTTTTTTATCGCTATAGGCTCCGGTTCTGGCATCAATTTCTCTGGCAATAGCCTGCTCTTCCGGGTCACTGGATTTTTTCAGGTCTTCATAATTATACAGGGCAAGAGGATGAATGCCGATGTGAGAATTAATAATAAATTCCTCACGGGCAAGCCCTACCCCATCGTTAGGGATCTGGCACTCTGTAAACGCTTTTTCTGGAATTGCCAGATTCATCATAATTTTTGTTTTCGTTTCCGGCAAATTACCAAGATCAGTTTTTTCGATCTCGAATTTGAGCAGCCCATCGTAAACAAAACCGGTCTCACCTTCGGCGGAAGAGGCTGTGACTGCCTGACCATTTTGAATCTTTTCGGAGCCGTCCCCTGTGCCGATTACACAGGGGATGCCCAGCTCACGTGAGATGATAGCGGCATGACAGGTACGACCACCACGGTTGGTAATAATGGCCCCTGCAATTTTCATGATCGGTTCCCAATCAGGATCGGTCATGTCAGTAACCAGCACTTCTCCTTTCTTAAATGTAGAGATATCTTTAACATCATTGATGCAATGGGCGATACCCTGGCCGATTTTGGTGCCA
>QNYF01000037.1 GCA_003978695.1 Desulfobulbus sp.
TGAAAAACAACCAGCTAAACTCATTGATCCTGCCCGTTTCCATTCGACGGTTCCATTGTCTTGAATATATGGACACTCAGCCCCAATTGCCTGAGCTGCATCCTCGATTACAGGAATATCATATTCTTTGGCCAACTCTGTGATTTTCGCCATGTCCGCACATTGTCCATACAGATGAACAGGTATAATTGCCTTGATTTTTTTGGCGCTCCGGCGATCTTTTTCCAGAAGTTCAGCCATACGTTCCGGGTCAATATTCAGACTCTTTTCTTCCACATCCGCAAACACAGGAAGCGCACCAACCCGAACAATCGAGCCCATAGTCGCAAAAAAAGTGAACGGCGTCGTCAGGACCAGATCACCAGCCCCGATACCAAGAGCCATCAGACTCACAATCAAAGCATCTGTACCGCTGGAGACACCGACAGCGTTGGTTGTATCGCAATACGAAGCGATTTCGTTCTCAAGAGTGGTGACTTTGGGGCCAAGGATATAACGGGTAGAATCGATTACTCCAGTGACTTCCCTGAAAATTTCGTCACGAAATTGTTCTATCTGCGGCTGCAGATCAAGCAGGGGAACGTTCATATAACCTCAAATATATACAGCCTGTTAGACATAATTACTCAGAACCGGTTGCAGGTACTATACGCTCGGAGCTGAGAAAATCCTGAACATCAGGCATTTCTTTTTCAAATACTTTTTTTAGTTTTTTCAGGAGATTTGCTTCAATCTGCCTGACACGTTCTCTGGAAATTCCAAACTGATCTGCTATTGTCTGTAAAGTTCTCGGCTCATCGTTGAGCAGACGGGTCGTCAGAATTACCCTTTCCTTCTCGTTTAGTTTATCATCAATTGATGATAATACATCTTTCAGGCGCTCGCGTATCTCCTGCCCCGCAACAATATCTTCAATTCCCGGACCGTCATGGGGGAGAAAACTCTTTTGTTCATCTTCCGAGTCGTTACGCACAGGAGCTTCAAGGGAGACATCCCAGTTATCCATGCGCTGGCCCATTTCAATAACTTCGCTTTCCTTCACCTTGAGCCGTTCGGCGAGCAGTTTTACGTCTGCTTTGAACCCCTGTGCCTCAAGAAGTTTTTTTTCTTTGTTCAGACTGAAAAAAAGTTTTCGCTGCGCCTGAGTCGTCCCAATTTTAACCAGCCGCCAGTTATCCATGATAAATTTCAGGATATAGGCACGTATCCAGTAGGCGGCATAATAGGAAAATTTCACCCCGCGATACGGGTCAAATTTTTTGGTTGCCTGAACAAGACCCACATTTCCTTCCTGGATAAGATCCATAAAATTCTGCATCCAGTATTTCTGAAAATCCATTGCCACCTTAACAACTAAACGCAGGTTGGCTGAAACCAGTTGATAGGCAGCTTCAGGGTCTCCAGTTTCCTGAAAACGGGAAGCCAGGGCCTCTGTCTCTTCTCGACTGAGCAACTCATATTGGCTTATTTCCTGAAGATAACGATGCAGGGCAGGATTGCTGACTGCGGGCAGATTTTCATCAGCAGAAACGGCCACAAGAGGATGAAAGTACTCACCTTTTTTATCGTTATTATTTTGTTTCTTTTTCTCACTCATAAACGAAAAATCTCAAGAATCTCGCTGGCATTGTGTTTATAAATATAAGTAGAATACTCTACCAGATTATGAGAAAAAATTCACTTCAATATGTATGATCATGGAACATGAGAGTAAGGTCATCTGGCAAAGAGATGAGAAGAATATTGTGAAAGAGTTTAAATTTAAAAAGGATTATGCTATTTCTTTGCCCTTGATCAAGACAACTCTTTTTATTTTAACACGAGCCCTTCATGAAAAACATTCGAAATTTCAGCGTAATTGCTCATATTGATCACGGAAAATCCACACTGTCCGACCGCATGATTCAGTTCTGTGATCTGGTGACTGATCGTGAATTCAAAGATCAACTGCTCGACAATATGGATATTGAGCGCGAACGCGGCATAACTATAAAAAGTCAGACAATCTGCCTGCCATACAGGGCAAAAGATGGCGTTACATATCATTTGAATCTCGTTGATACTCCTGGTCATGTTGATTTCAGTTATGAAGTATCACGGGCGCTTGCCTCCTGCGAGGGGGCTGTATTGCTTATAGATGCTGCCCAGGGAATAGAGGCTCAGACCCTTGCAAATCTTTATCTGGCCATGGACAATGACCTTGAGGTCATACCTGTTATCAACAAAATCGATCTCCCGGCAGCAGAACCGGATAAAGTCTCCCTGGAAATTGAAGAAGATCTCGGCATGTCTGGAGAGACTATCCAGCGATGTTCTGCCAAAACAGGTGAAGGCGTAGAAGAGATTTTAGAGGCCATCGTTCATTTTCTGCCACCGCCTGAAGGCGATCCCGACCTGCCGCTTGAAGCGTTAATTTTTGACGCGAATTATGACCCCTACAGAGGAACAGTCATCTCTGTTCGCATCATCAACGGAACTATCAAGCCGGGTGACCAGATTCTTTTCATGCACAATAATTCCGAATACCGGGTTGAGGAAGTCGGCCTGTTTCGTTTGAAAAAGGAAAAGGAAAAAAAATTAAGTGCAGGCCAGGTCGGCTACATCATTGCCGGTGTAAAAACTGTTTCCGACACAAAACCCGGTGACACCATAACCCATGTAGATGCCCCCTGCCCTGCTCCGCTTGAGGGGTTTAAGGAAATACAGCAGGTCGTTTTTTCGTCTCTTTACCCAATCGCCTCCGATGACTACGAAGATCTGGCCTCAGCCCTGGAAAAATTAAAGCTCAACGACGCAGCTCTTATTTTCCAGAAAGACTCTTCGGCAGCGCTTGGCTTTGGTTTTCGCTGTGGTTTTCTGGGATTGCTGCATCTTGAAGTTGTTCAGGAAAGACTTGAACGTGAGTTTGACATCTCTCTTATCCTCACCGTCCCGTCAGTAAAATATGTTGTCTATCTCCAGGATGGAAAAGAGCTTGAGGTGGACAATCCTTCTTATTTTCCTGATCCCGGCTCCATAGAACACATAGAAGAACCTTTTATCAAGGCAACCATTCTCATCCCGGAGCGATACATGGGGGCTGTCATGTCCCTCTGCATGGACAGGCGTGGCGAAAACACCAATTATCACTACCCTATGCCGGGTCGAATTGAGTTTACCTGTGAGTTGCCACTTGCTGAAGTTATTTATGACTTCTATGATAAACTCAAGTCTGTCACGCAGGGCTATGGCTCTTTTGATTATGAACTCATTGATTACAGAACCAGTGACCTTGTCAAACTCGATATTCTGGTCAATGGTGAACAGGTTGACGCTCTTTCTCAGCTCACGCATAGACAAAGAGCCAGAGAACGTGGTCTGAAAGCATGTGAGAGCCTGAAAGAAGAAATCCCCCGCCAGATGTTTAAGATTGCCATCCAGGCGGCAATTGGTGGGAACATCATTGCCAGATCAAATATTTCCGCATTGAGAAAAGATGTGACTGCTAAATGCTACGGTGGTGATATTTCAAGAAAACGAAAACTCCTTGAGAAACAAAAAGCCGGAAAAAAACGGATGAAAACCGTTGGTAATGTGGATATTCCTCAAAGGGCCTTTCTCTCAGTGCTTAAATCGGACCAGTAGCCTTTGAATTCAAGTCCATTTTTTTGCACTTATTGGCATTTTACTGAGCAATAACATCAAGTTATGATGATTCGCATTAATTTTCAAAAGTCTTGATGGCTAAAAATCAGATCCAGCCATATGCATTGCAGGCTTTACCCGGTCAAGGGGGCGCAGGTTGTCAGTATTTTGCGGAACCGGAATACGCTTCTATCTCCAGTGGTGCCTTCCTGTAACCAAAGATATACAACTGGATAAGATATTGTCGTATCTGTTTCTTCAGCCCCATTCTTTCTGCCTGACGAACGTGGATTAACTCATGTGCGATAATCTGTCTGTTACCTGCCGCCTGTTGCCTGATCCATATACCGTAACCATAGGTATAGGCTAACATTCCCTGAGAACTATAGCCAAGACTCTCAGCTGCTGCAGCGAGTTCCGGGTCCTGAGGTACCGGCAGTGCGGAAACCATATAAACCCGGACCCTGCCTGGTCGAGCGACCCCCAGTTCCCGGGCAATTCTTACGTTTTCCGGTGTCAAGGGATGCCCATTTTTAAGAGCTGTTTCCTGGTTGGTTAAGACAAAGCGTTCTGCTGCCGGCAGGATAGCTTCAATTTTC
>QNYF01000113.1 GCA_003978695.1 Desulfobulbus sp.
AGATAGACCGGGAACATATGCCCGGTAATGGCCGCTGCTCCGCACAGCCCGGTGACAAAATCACGATGAGGTGAATCAGCAAGCAGCAGACCGGCCACAAGCATGGGCACATATCCTTTGGCAATATCAAGGAGCAGGGTGCAGATGCCCAGTTTCCTGCCCAATAATCTTGCGACATTGGTCGCGCCAATATTTTTACTTCCCTGCTGACGAATGTCTATGCCAGACCCCTTTGAAAGCAGCAGACCAAAAGGAATGGCACCGGCAAGATAGGCCGCAACAACAAGAACAATATCTAAAAAAATCATTATCTTCTCTTTTGATTACATTCACGACTTGTAACTATTCAGTTACAGACCACACGTTATGCAAAGTCGTGGTGCTACCTGAATAGCAACAAAAAATCATTGTTTATTTCGTTTCAAAACAAGTGCCAACTCACAGGCTGCTGCATAGGCAGCCAGGGGCTCCTGCAGATCCTGCACATAGGGGCAGTCAGTCACTGCCAGTAAGGTGCTGCGCAGGCAAAAGGAATCATCGTCCCGGCTTGGCTCCAGAACATAGCTGAATATTTGTGGTTTTCTGCATACCTGGGGCCGCTTTTCATAAATCTGACAGCGATTGTTTTCTGCAAGAGCAGGACAGGACGTCTCACGGGGAAGAATCATTGACCAACCATTTTTCCAGTGAAAAAGAGCTGGCTCGTCGGATACATAAAAAGGCGTATCAGCAAGATGCAGCGGCTCATCGTCCATGGCACTTACTCTGCGGCTCTCTGTGGTATCATGGCGGACAAGGGAGAAAAGCGCCTGCTCACCATTGCGCAGAGGAATCTCAAAAAACTCCTGCCTCATACGGCGGTCTGGTCCCACGCAGCAGAGAGTGCAGTTACAGGGGGCGCAGAGAGCCGAATTGATGCTCTCAAGCTCCTGCTCCATCACCTGCTGACTAATAATTGCGCTGATCGCCGACATCGTATCGAGCTGATTACCTGCTTCATCAACAATACGTTTACCAGGGGGCTTCCCTGCTTTTACTGCTTCTAAAACAGCAAGATGAGGCAGGTGCTCACGCAACAGTCTCCGGGGTTGATTGTAGACTGCATATCCGGTTTCAATGGGTTCGGGCATCTGTTCAATGACTTCGGCGACTGTTGCAAAATCCCCGGTCAAAAACAGAAACTGCACCATGGAAACCAGCGGCAATGCGGGATGTTTAAGTAATTTCAGGCCCTGGCTGAAACGCTCTTTTTCCACCAACTCTCCTCGTCTGTCTTCTGTTGCGCACACCTGCAAATCCTACACAATAATTCCAGGGAAAACAAGCAGCCGGAATTGATCTTTTTATGGCGCAAGAAGCCCCTTTACAGTAAATATGTTAGTATTTATCTTGTAACTATTCAGCTGCACACCATATTGTGGCAAGCAGGCCAACGAGCTATAACAGCGAAGCGGTGTCACCGCCTATGTGAGGCGGCCTGATCGCCGCAGGTAAGCCGCGACTCCGAGATGGGGTGCAGCTGAACAGTTACCTTTATCTTTTTATAAATAGAGAGCAACCAGTAACCGAAAACTTTCTTACATGCGCTAATGTCCATTAAAAAAATTATTACTTTTCCCAACCCTGTTTTACGGGAAAAAGCTCAGAAAATAACCACCTTTGACGACAAGCTGAAAAAACTGGCCGCCGACATGGGAGAGACCATGTACGATGCGCCCGGTGTAGGGCTTGCCGCCAACCAGATCGGCATTGCCCGCCAGATTGTAGTGGTTGACATCTCAGAAAACGAGGACGAAAAAAAATATATCGCCCTGATCAATCCGGTGATATCCGACGGCGAGGGGAGTGTTGTCGGGGAAGAAGGCTGCCTGAGCGTGCTTGAATATGAGTCCAAGGTCAAGCGATTTCAAAAAATTCGAGTTACTGCGCAGAATCTTGAAGGTGAAGAAATTGATTTTGAGGCCGAAGACCGTCTGGCCCGGATAATCCAGCATGAGGTTGACCATCTGCACGGTAAACTTTTTATTGATCATATCAGCCGGCTGAAACTGACTCTCTATAAGAAAAAACTCAAAAAAATCCTGAAAAACAAATGAGCGAGCCGCTACGTATTATCTTTATGGGAACTCCAGATTTTGCGGTTCCTGCCCTGCAGCACTTACTGGACAGTCCGGATGAGGTTGTGGCGGTTATCTGCCAGCCTGACCGTAAAAAAGGACGAGGGAAAAAACTCACTCCCCCTCCTGTGAAAATACTGGCCGAGAAAGCGGGCATTCCCGTTCTCCAGCCCACGGCCATAAGGACCGAAGAATTTCTTGATACGCTGCGCAATTTTGCCCCTGATCTCATCGTGGTTACGGCCTATGGCAGAATCCTGCCCGGGAAACTGCTCGACCTGCCCCGGCTGGGCACCATCAATGTGCATGGTTCACTCCTGCCCAAATACCGGGGAGCAGCCCCTATCCAGTGGGCGGTGATTAACGGGGAAAAAGAAAGTGGTGTCACCATCATGCAGGTCGACGAAGGCATGGATACCGGCGATATTCTCCTGCCGGTCAGCCTGCCCATTGATGATACCGACACCAGCGGCACCATGTTTGACAAATTGTCACAACTGGGAGGCAAGACGCTGGTTAAAGCTATCAGCCTGCTGAAAACGAACAAACTCCCCCCCATCAAACAAGATGATACCCTGGCCACGGAAGCTCCCATGTTGAACAAGGAAATGGGGCACCTCGACTGGAGCCAGGATGCCAAGACCCTGCATTGCCTGATCAGGGGACTTGATCCCTGGCCTTCTGCCTATGGATTTTTAAACAGCAAACGATTCAGGTTCTTTAAACCACAAATTATCTCCGGCTCTGTCAGCGAACCCCCGGGTACACTTTGTCGGGCAGACAAAAACGGACTTCTCGTTGCCACAGGCAGGGATTACCTGCTTCTTGAAGAAATCCAGCCTGAGGGGAAAAAACGAATGGCTGTGCAGGCCTGTCTCTGCGGCATGAATCTGCCTGTTGGAGAACGGTTCACCTGATGCATATTGCCTACCTGGACTGCTTTTCCGGTGTGAGCGGCAACATGCTGCTCGGTGCCCTGCTTGAGGTGGGGCTTTCTGAAGAGTCTCTGCGCGCCTCTCTTGAAGCCCTGCATCTTCCGGACTGGGATATTGAGATACAGCAAAACAATATCTCCGGACTTCGATCCTGTCTGGTCCGGGTGCGGAGCAAAGAGTACACCTCCCATCGTCATTTGCAGGACATAAGGAAAATACTGGAACAGGCTTCTCTGCCTGAGCAGGTAAAGGCCCGGGTGACTGCGGTTTTTATCCGGCTGGCCCAAGCAGAAGCACAGGTTCACGGGACTCAAATTGAAGATGTCCATTTTCATGAGGTTGGAGCTGTTGATGCCATTATTGATATTGTCGGCGTCGTCAGCGGATTTCATATCCTGGGAATTCAACAGATATGCTGTTCGCCCATGCCCATGCCAAGCGGCTGGGTCGCCTGCGCCCACGGAACCCTGCCCCTGCCGGCACCGGCAGTGTGCAACCTGCTGGCAGGTATTCCTGTGTACGGAACATCCCTTAGCCAGGAACTGGTTACGCCAACCGGCGCGGCTCTTGTCGCAGAACTCTGTTCATCCTTTGGCCCCTTACCCTTTATGACACTCTCTGCTACTGGTTATGGTGCAGGAACAACCCAGAGAAAAGATGGTCGGCCGAATATTTTACGCCTGATCATCGGCCAGACCTGCCAGGAGCAGGAAACACAACAGGTTGAAATCATAGAAACCAACCTGGACGACTGGAACCCGGAACTCTGGCCCCATGTCTCTGAAAAACTTATGGCCACCGGCGCTCTTGATGTCAGCCTGAGCCCCCTGCTCATGAAAAAAGGCAGGCCCGGTCATCTCCTGAGAGTTATTACAGACCCTGCCCACGCCACAGCGTTAAAAGAGCTGATACTGGCTGAAACCAGCAGTATCGGCCTGCGGTTTCATTCCATGCAGCGTATGACCCTGCCCCGGGAGATTATTACCGTTCAAACCCCATGGGGAAAGGTACAGGCAAAACGGGTAAAAATCGGGGGCAAAGAACGGATTACCCCGGAATATGAAGAGTGTCGAAAAATTGCCATGGATAACAATGTTCCCCTGCAACAGGTCTATCAGGCAGTTGCCCGAAACATTTCTGTCTGAGAAATCCTGCTTT
>QNYF01000185.1 GCA_003978695.1 Desulfobulbus sp.
TTTGAAAAACCAATTAAAGATTTTATCAGAGCTTTAAGACAAACTGATTTTCAACTTATTGAAACATTGCTTTGGCAGCCGGATAAAGGTTTTTTTTTGTTGGAGTACCATCTTGATCGGTTGGTTGATTCAGCTGAATACTTTCATTTTTGCCTTGATATGAGAGATATTCGTCTTGCTCTTGCTCAGGCTGTCTCGGGATGCAAAAAAGCTCAAAGGGTTCGTCTGCTCCTGTATCGTGACGGCAGAAGTGTCGCGACCACAACTGCCTGCAGGGATAATCGATCACCAGTGGAAAGGAAAAAGGTCATTTTTTCAAGCAGACAGGTGGACGAAAAAAGCCCGTATCTCTATCATAAAACGACTTCACGGGATCTGTTTACCCGCGAACATGCCATTGCCGCAACAAAGGGGTGCTTTGATGTCCTTTTTACCAATACCTCCGGCCAGGTAACAGAAGGCGCGATAACAAATATTTTTATTCGCAAGGGTGAAAAGCTCCTGACCCCCCCGCTCAGGTGCGGTTTGCTGGCCGGAACCTACAGGCGTTTGTTGCTTGAAGAGGGCAGAGCCAGAGAACATACGCTTTTAAAAAGAGATGTTTTGCAGGCAGAAGAAGTCTTTGTGGCAAATTCTGTGCGCGGGCTTGTCCGGGTGCAGGTGATTGATGCGTAATTATGGTAAGTAATCGGCAATGTATGTGCGGAAGCGGGCGTGCCTTTTCTGCCTGCTGCAGCCCAATTATCCGCAGCACAAGGCTTGCTGCCACGGCAGAGGAACTCATGCGTTCCCGCTTTACGGCAAATGTTCTCCGGGACGTCAGATACATTCTTGACAGCTGGTATGCCTCAACACGTCCTGAAACACTTGATCCCGGAAGTATTCCCCAGTGGATAAGGCTGCAAATTGTCGATGTGGTGGCAGGGACAGCGTCAGACGAAGAGGGGATTGTGGAATTTAAGGCAACCTGCTTACAGGCGGACAGGTTCAGCCTCCTGCACGAACGGAGCCGTTTTGTCAGGAAGAATGGACAGTGGTACTATCTTGACGGGGAAATCATCAGGCATGCAACAGTGTCTGCCCGGGAGGTGGGAAGGAACAATCCATGTCCGTGCGGGTCTGGCAGGAAATACAAAAAATGCTGTCAGCAGACAATAGTCAGGAATAAAGCATCCTGACTATTGTTCAATGAATAGATGGGGAGTTGTTCCTTCTACTGGACTGCTGCATCAGTAAATTTCTTAAGAGCGCCGGTCATCTTGGCAAAGGGTTTTTCCCGGTCTGTAATAGAGTGGCGTTTGGCAAGCCAGGCCGGATCGTTATAGCCCAGTGTCACCACGCCTTTGTCGTCTTCCCATACAACAACTTTGATTGGCAGGTCAATGCCGATGCTCTGGTTGCTCTGCATAAACAATGTGCCTAATTTTGGATTCCCGAAGATTAATACTTCTGTAGGTCGCAGAGTTAGGCCGTTTTTCATGGCTGCTGCAGCGTGGTTAACCCTGGCGGCAATTGAAAAACCTTTCTCTTTCACTATTTTTTCCAGCTTATCCATTGTCTCTTTTACACTATGGCTGCTGGTTTTTGTAATGAGTCCTTCTGCTCCATAGGCAGTTGAACAGAGAAAGAAAAGGCTTGCAAAAAGGATGATGCATTTTTTCATGAGTTACTCCCTGGTAGAATAATAGCTTCTGAATTTGTATCCAAAATAATGGGTTTTGAGAATAATTGCTAGTATAATTAATTCTAATTATCACTCTTATTATTTTTTTCTGGTCTTTGTTTCAATGTCCAGCTGCACCTCGTTCTCGCCCATTGAGGTCTGCTCGAGGAGCACAAGTACGCTTCGCAGGATTAAATGGACGAAGAGGGAAGTGTAGACTCCGTGAGGTGCTCCTGAATAGTTATGTTTCAATTAAGATTTACGGTTTTCGATAACTCTGTGGTATTATGTTTTAGAGATGTATGCCTTGGAAACAACTGGAAAGATATTGTGAAGATACAGTTGTGTCCTGAGCAGGAAATGAATTCAACTTGATGAGTTGCAGGAAGTAATATGGGAAGGGCGGATAATTCCAGAATAAAGAAGGCCATTTTACAGGGAGTGTACGAGGAAAACCAGAAAATTATTCTCCCCTTTTCACCGGAAGTCCCGCCGTCACGTTCTGGTTTTTTGAGAAAACTCCGTTTCTTGTCTCCGGCATTCCTGACAGTGCTCCTTCTGATGGTGTATTTTGCTTCAGGGTTTTTCAACCAGCAGGAAATACCTCCGGAAGCATTGAGCCGACAGGCACCACACCTAGCCTGGGAAAAGATTATTCTCAAACAGCAGGGGGCGGAACAGCGTTTTTCCCGATCCTCCAATGATGAAACAAGTATCTCCTCCTGGCCGGAACAGCCCTTTGATGCAAGGAATCTTCTGGAATACAATCTTCTTCTTTCTCAGGAACAGGTGAGGTTGAGTTCTGTTTTCGGACTGGCTGTCCAGACGCTTGTTATTGACCCCGGCCACGGTGGCAGAGATCCCGGTGCCATTGGGGGGCAGGGGACAAGAGAAAAAGACATTGTGCTTGATATTGCCCTTAAGCTGCAAAAAAAACTCCAGAAAATTGGCCGGTATAATGTTCTGCTTACCCGTGAAACAGACAGATATGTTTCCCTGGCGGACAGGGTCAGGTTTGCAAATATGCATAATGCGGATTTGTTTATATCTCTTCATATTAATGCCCTGCCCCAGAAAGAATACAATGTCACGGAGACGTTTTATTTCGGTCCGCCGCAGGATGAATACACATTGCATCTCGCAGAGAAGGAGAACCACGGTTCAGAAGTGTTGAATGTTGATTTTAATAATATGATTAAAAAAATCGGTAATGTACTTAAAGAACAGGAATCGTCCCGGCTGGCATCAATCATTCAGCACAGTCTCTTCACCAACATGGAGAAATATGATAGAGTTCTCGCAGATAACGGGACGAAAATAGCGCCTTTTGTTGTCCTGCTCGGTGTGGATGCGCCAAGTGTGCTGGTGGAGATTTCCTGCATCAGTAAGAGTGAAGAGGAAGCAAACCTGAATAACCCTGAGTATAGGGAAAAAATAACACTGTCCCTGGTCAAGGGGATAAACGGTTACCTTACACAAAGAGAGACACAGCTCGTCAAAGGAGATGAACATGATGGGGAAAAAAACGAAAACAACAAAAGCTGATGAAAAGCTGCTGGTTGGAATTGACCTGGGTACTTCCCGGAGTGCGATTTCTGCCGGTAACGGTGAAAAACAATGGGTCGAAAGCTATGTTGGCTGGCCTAAAGATTTTATCGCAAAAAAAGTTATTGGCAAGCCGGTTCTTTTTGGTGAGGAAGCGATAAAGCATAGATTGTCTCTGGACATGTACAGACCACTTAAAAATGGTGTCATAAAAGAGGGGACAGCCCGGGATGAAGAGGCAGTAAAGGAACTTATCAAACACCTGATAACCCTTGTCGCCGGTGAGAAAAGTGATGCCAAAATTCGAGCAGTAGTGGGGGTGCCCGCAGAATCGTTCAAGGTAAATAAGGTTGCGATTAAAAAGGCTGTTGCCGAGTTTTCTGAAGCGCTTTTTGTCGTTTCAGAACCATTTGCTGTGGCCTACGGTGTCGGTGCCCTGGATAATGCGCTGGTCATTGATATTGGGGCCGGTACCGTTGATTTTTGTATCATGCACGGAACTGTACCTGCTGAAGAAGATCAGCGGACGGTATTGACCGCTGGTGACTACATCGATCAACAACTGTTTTCCCTGCTTGAGGAACGATACCCCAAAGCGGATTTTAATCTCAATATGGTACGTCGATTCAAAGAGAAACATAGTTTTGTCGGCAAACGGGATAAGGATGTAGAGGTTGAGATTCCGGTTGAGGGCAAGTCAACAATGCATAATATAACAGAAGAAGTTCAACGAGCCTGTGAGAGTATTTTACCAGCCATGGTGGAATCAACACTGGAGCTGATTGCCAAGTTTGATCCCGAATATCAGGATACAATTCGTCAGAATATTATTCTTGCCGGCGGCGGCAGCCAGATAAGAGGCCTGGCCGATTATCTGGAGGAAGCTATTGGCGAGTACGGACCAACCAAAATACAGGTCGTGTCGGATACCTTGTATGGCGGTGCTGATGGAGCCCTTGAACTGGCTCAGGAGATGCCCGAAGAGTACTGGAC
>QNYF01000186.1 GCA_003978695.1 Desulfobulbus sp.
TTCTGCCTGACTTTAACGAGGATACGTTTTTTATCAGGCATCAATTAAAAGAATGCTGATTTTCTAAGCCGGTTGCGATATATTCTAGTTGGTGCCTGTCCGTAAATGGCCTTTTCGCCAGATTTCTGCGTCACTACGAAAAATTAAATGCTCACATATGTCTAATATGCTGCGCTTTTATTTTTCTATTTTCCTTGAACTCGAACGAAAATTCTCATTTTTGGACAGACACTTGTTGACAATTGAGAAAGGTTTCCGCTAAACAGGTGGAGCCTGTTCACTGGGGGTGCCTTGCTGAGACGAGGCTGAGAGAAGATAAACTTCAACCCTTGGAACCTGATACGGATAGTGCCGTCGTAGGGAAAGTGTAGAAAGCATTCTGTTTGTTGATCTCATCTACATCACATTGTGCCGAATCGGCACATCTTTCCCTGGCAGCAAATTACTCAATACTGTTAGTTTTTCTCGGGGAATCCCATGACAATAACTTTGAACGGAAAAAAAGTTGAGGTGCAGGGCCGGACTCTGAATGCGCTTGTCAAAGAGCTGGGTTTTCAACCTGAGAGCCTTGTTGTAGAAAAGAATAAAAAACTTATTAAACGTGACAACTGGGCAGCAACACCATTGCATGAAGGTGATTGTCTTGAGCTGCTTAATTTTGTTGGAGGTGGATAATTGCGAGATAAACAACATGATCCTTTGATTTTTGGCGGGATTGAGCTGTCCAGCCGTCTGCTTACCGGCACAGGAAAATTTTCCTCCAGGGACCAGATAGCCCCCATGCTTGAGGCCAGCGGCTCGGAAATGATCACCGTTGCCCTGCGCCGGGTCGATCCGGATGATCATCAGAAGAATATACTGGAGTATATTCCCGGATCTGTTCATCTTCTGCCCAACACATCCGGAGCACGCACAGCAGATGAGGCCGTGCGTATTGCCAGGATTGCCCGTGAAGCCGGATGCGGGGATTTTATAAAAATCGAGGTTATTACTGATATGACCTACCTGTTGCCCCATAATTATGAGACGCTCAAGGCCACAGAAATTCTCGCCAGGGAAGGATTTATTGTTCTTCCTTACATGATGCCGGATGTTACGGTGAGTAAACAGCTTTATGATGCCGGAGCAGCGGCTGTGATGCCGCTTGGAGCACCAATTGGCACGAATCGGGGGCTTGAAATGAAGCCGATGATTGAGATGATGATTGAGCTGAGCAAAATTCCTGTGGTGGTCGATGCCGGTATCGGTCGACCTTCCCAGGCGGCTGAAGCCATGGAGATGGGTGCGGATGCAGTGCTCGTCAACACGGCCATAGCCACCAGCCATGATCCCGCATTGGCAGGACAGGCCTTTGCCCTTGCTGTACAGGCTGGCCGGGCAGCGTATCTTGCGGAAATGGCCGGAGAAAAGGTCTATGCTGATGCCTCGTCACCCTTGACCGGTTTTCTGGGAGAATAATGACGTGTCTTTTTTAGAGCAGATAGAGCAGTTTGAACAAATCAGTCTGGAAGAGAAGTTTCAGGCTGTTACCGCAGATGATGTTGCCTTAACCCTTGCGCGGGATCGTCTGGATGGTCGAGATTTACTCCATCTTCTGTCCGAGCCTGCAACCGGCTTTCTTGAGGAAATGGCCCAGAAGGCGCGCAGGGTAACGCATCAGTATTTCGGCAGAACAATTGGTCTGTACGCACCAATGTATATTGCTGATTACTGCACAAATTATTGTACCTATTGCGGCTTCAGTGCAGCAGTTGATTTTAAACGCACCAAGCTGACGCTTGCTGAAATCGAACAGGAAGCCCAGGCTATTTCCGCAAGTGGTATTCGCCATATTCTGGTCTTGACGGGTGAGGCACCGGCCAGGACCCCGATGTCGTATCTGGTTGGTGCTGTAGAGATTCTCAAAAAATATTTTTCTTCAATAGCCCTGGAAATATTCCCCATGGACGAGGATGATTACCGGGTGCTGGTGGATGCTGGTGCAGACTCACTGACTGTTTACCAGGAGGTCTATGATCGGCAAATTTATAAAGAAGTACATCCCAGGGGAAAAAAATCCGATTACAGTTACCGGCTCCTCACGCCTGAGCGCGGTGCCCGGGCAGGCTTTCGCGCAATTAACATAGGCACTCTTTTTGGGC
This sequence comes from Desulfobulbus sp., assembly GCA_003978695.1. Taxonomy (GTDB): domain Bacteria; phylum Desulfobacterota; class Desulfobulbia; order Desulfobulbales; family Desulfobulbaceae; genus Desulfobulbus_C. The sequence continues at coordinate 2,142 of QNYF01000186.1, forward strand.
TGGGGGAACCTCGTTCTGAAGCCTTTCTTGCCGGACTCCATGCCAAATACCTGGAGCATGAGTTTCCTGAAGTGGAAATTTCGCTTTCACTGCCCAGGATGACCAAGGCCAGGGGCGGCATCAAACCCAGGAATATTTTGAGTGATAAAGGGTTTGTCCAGTGCATGTTGGCATGGCGGCTTTTTATGCCCCGCCTTGGGCTTACCGTGTCCACCAGGGAATCTGCGGCGTTTCGGGATAAGTTGATACATCTGGGAGCGACCCGCTTCTCAGCAGGATCAAAAACCGATGTGGGGGGCTATGCATCCCAGCATACGGATGCTACACCGCAGTTTGAAATAACTGATGAGCGTAGTGTTGATGAGGTAGCAGCAATGATCAGCAAAAGCGGTTATCAACCGGTATTCAAGGACTGGGAGATTGTTTAATGAAGGTCGGGATTGCCGGTATTGGAGGCATTGGCTCCAATGTGGCCAGACATCTTGCCCAGGCTGGCGTTCAGGAACTTAAAATTGTTGATTTTGATACTGTGGAAGCGGCAAATCTTAATCGACAGTTCTACACTGTGGCTCAGGTTGGCAGGAAAAAGACAGCAAGTCTTGCCGAAAATCTGCAGGCAATTTCGCCTGCAATCTCAATTGACCAGGTAGAACAACAGATACGTCGGGAAGATGTAGCCCCTCTTTTTGCTGATTGTGAGGTAGTTGTTGAAGGATTTGATGATAAAAACCTGAAAAGCATGCTCATTACAGCGTTGGCAGCAACAGACAAAACCGTGGTATCTGCCTCAGGTATTGCCGGAAAAGACATGTCCGGTGTCAGCGTAAGAACAATTGCTAACTGTCATATCGTGGGCGATTTTATATCGGATGAAAAGGATTTTCCCCTGTTTCCGCCTAAGATTGCCATGGTTGCTGCAATTATGGCAGGAATAGTTTTACAAAAAGGAGGCTATGAGTAAACAGATGGGTATGCGAACACTTCCAGAAGGTATTTACGGAATACTTGGCGAACGATTTTCCCTGGGGAGGTCAAACTCTGAGGTCGCCCGGCAAATGGTGGATGGCGGTATTGATGTGCTGCAATACCGAGAAAAACTCACCGATAAGAGCCTGCTTGAAATTTACCGGGAATGTGAGGAAATCCGCCGTATTACCGCAGATGCCGGGGTCCCTTTTATTGTTAATGATTATGCCGATATTGCCCTGATGGTCGGAGCGGACGGCATCCACCAGGGGCAGGATGATCTACCGGTTGCGGCGGTGCGCAGGATTGCCCCGGACATGCTCATTGGCTGTTCCACCCATTCACCCCAACAGGCCGACAAGGCTGTCGCAGACGGGGCAGATTATATTGGGGTAGGGCCGATTTTTTCCACCAGGACAAAAGTTGATGTCTGTGACGCTGTTGGTTTTGGTTACCTGGAGCATATTGTCCAGAATTATACCATCCCCTTTGTTGCCATTGGCGGTATAAAACGTGATAATTTAGCAGAAGTCATGCAAAGAGGGGCCAAGACTGTATGTCTGGTAACTGAAATTATTGGCGCAAAGGATATTGCCGACCGGATAGCGGAAATACGGAAAATAATGGAACATTATAACAGGTAATGGCAACTATTCAGGTAGCACCACGAATTTGGCATAACGTATGGTCTGTAACTGAATAGTTACAGGTAATACAGAAATGTTTTCTGCCCATGCAGTGTAATCATGGGCAGAAAAAAGAGAAATGTGTTTGTAGGAAAAATCAGCCCAAAACGCCATCTATGAGTTTTAAACGTCCGCGTCTGCATGCCGTGACACAATAAGGTGCTTTCCCCTGGAGCTGGCGGTCAACGCACATATCGCACTTGACTGCCTTGCCATCTATAAGCTGTGGAACGTGGTTTCTGCATGCATCGACACAGTATCCGCATCCCAGGCATTCATCGGGATCGACCACAGGAACTCCCAGAAAATGCATATGCATTGCCCCGGTCGGACAGAGGCGAATGCAGGAGAGATCTCTACAGGCAACACAGTTGATAAATTCATTGATACTCTTGTGAAAGGTGCTCA
>QNYF01000083.1 GCA_003978695.1 Desulfobulbus sp.
GAAAGGACTGCCCGCAACAAAAGTTACTGGAAAATGGACTTTCCCACTCCACCTTGTTACCAGGTGGGTTGAGAATACCACGGTGAACCACCCCGGTGATTCGCCTCCACGGTCCCCTTACCACGGACTTCTGATCATTAACGGCAGTAATGATATTCTTCTGGAAAGGACACTATCGCTCTTTAACCAGCTCTACCCCGATCACGTTGCCGTGTTTGGCAATCTTGGCAGCATGGGAGGTATTCGTAGCCTTGAACAGAATACGTGTCACATAGCTGCCAGCCATTTACTTCAGGAAGAGGGCGAGGAATACAATTTTGATTTTGCAGGCAGAGAGCTAGGGCAGATGCCGGCAGTCGTTAACTTCTGCCGCCGGGAACAGGGATTGCTGGTTGCTAAAGAAAATCCGCTTGGCATAAAAACCATTGACAATTTACAACAACCTAACATCCGGCTGGCTAACCGGCCGATTGGAACGGGGACCCGTCTTCTTTTGGATCGTGAGCTCATCAATGCGAATATTTCCGGGAAAAACATTTCCGGATATGAAAATGAGTTTTCAAGACATCTTGATGTCGGGCTGGAAATTCTAGCTGGTCGTGCTGATGTCGCCCCCTGTATTCGAGCGGTTGCCGGACTCCTTGATCTTGATTTTATTCCGCTGCGCTGGGAGCGTTTTGACCTGCTGATTCGTAAAGAAGTTTTTTTTAATCAGGGCGTACAAGTATTTTTGAGACTTCTCCATGAAGAGGTTTTTCATAAACTTGCCGCAAAGCTTTCCGGATATGATTTATCCATATCCTCCACAATGGTTTTTCCAAAAGAAAGGCCGGAAGCCAAAGAATAATCAATGAAAAACAAACCCGTTTCCCGTATAAAAACCGGCTGTATGATCGTTGCACTCTCTTTTCTCTTTTCTGTTGCGACTTTAAGCACTGCCGCCCAAAAAACAGCTCCTGAAAAACTCATCATCTTTCATGCCGGATCGCTGACAATCCCCTTTAAGCAAATCTCGAAAGCTTTTACAGAAGAATACCCGCAGATTGCCATATTACGGGAAGGGGCAGGATCCCGGACCTGCGCACGAAAAATAACCGACCTGCACAAACCATGTGATATCATGGCTTCTGCGGATTACACCGTTATCGACAGCCTGCTCATCCCGGAATATGCCGACTGGAATATTTCCTTTGCCACCAATGAAATGGCCCTCATGTACAGACCTGACTCAGCATATGCAGGCGAAATAACCAGCAGAAACTGGCCTGAAATTCTTCTGAGAAAAGATGTTGAATACGGTCATTCAAATCCCAATGTCGATCCATGTGGATATCGAAGTCAACTCACCTGGCAGCTCGCGGAAAAATACTACAACAGCCCCGGTCTGTATAAAGCCCTGCAGCAAGGGTGCCCTCTAAAAAACATTCGTCCTAAAGAAACAGACCTTATAGCCCTTTTGCAAAGCGGTGAATTGGACTATCTCTTCATCTACAGATCAATCTGCGAGCAACACAAGGCCCCATGCCTGCTGCTTCCTGATGAGATAAATCTACGATCAGACAGGATGGCTTCGTATTACTCACAAGCTCAAGTAGAAATTACTGGTAAAACGCCGGGCAGCACGCTCAAAAAAACGGGAAAACCCATGGTGTACGGCATTACAATAAATAAAACTGCGCCCAACCCGGAGGCTGCCGCATTGTTTATCAACTTTTTAACAGGCCCTCAAGGCCGGGCAATAATGGCAAAATACGGACAACCTCCGCTCTGGCCTGTTCGTATCAGCGGTGACAGCACCAAGCTGCCCAAAATCTTATTACACCTGCAACCGGAAAACAGTTCAGACAGACAATGAAAACATTTACACCAGTTTTTTCCGCCCTGGCCGTTCTTCTTCTGGTGCTGCTGACGACACCAATCGTCAACATGGTTATTTCATCCCCCCCTGCCCTGCTGCGCTCAACGCTCCTTGACCAGGAAGTCCTGCACGCAATCATCCTCACTCTTAAAACAGCCCTCTGGGCCACACTTTCCGGATTTCTTTTGGGTATCCCCCTGGCCTACATACTTGCACGCTGGAGTTTCCCCGGCAAAAGCTTCCTCCAGGGACTTGTTGATCTTCCTATAATGATTCCCCATACAGCCATGGGTGTTGCTCTGCTGATGGTTTATGGAAAAAAATTCTTAATCGGCAGTCTCTTTTCGAAAATCGGCATTTCTTTTGTAGGTACGGAAGTCGGTATAAGCCTTGCTATGGCATATGTCTCCCTGCCCTTTTTAGTCAATGCAGCCCGTGATGGATTTCTGGCCGTGAATCCCCGCCTTGAAGCTGTTGCCAGAACACTTGGTGCCTCTCCCTGGCAGACTTTTTTCAAGGTGACACTTCCCCTGGCACGTCGGGCAATCCTCACAGGAGCAATTATGATGTGGGCCCGTGGAATTTCTGAATTTGGAGCTGTTGTCATTCTGGCTTATCACCCCATGGTTGCCCCAATCCTTATCTGGGAACGATTCGAATCTTACGGACTTGCCTATGCCCGGCCTGTTGCTTCGCTTTTGATTATTATCTGTCTCCTGATTTTTGCTGTTCTACGCTGGCTGTCCGGGCGCAGCAGGGAAGTATAAGGATGATTGTATTAAATAATATCAGCTTACAGTTAAAAGGTTTCAGGTTAAGAGACATTACCCTGCGTATTGCCCCCGGAGAATACAGAATCCTGCTCGGACCAACAGGTAGTGGCAAAACTGTTCTTCTTGAAACAATAGCCGGCCTCCATATGCCGCAATCCGGAAGTATATTTCTCCACGACAGGAACATCACAAATACAACTCCGGAAAACCGCAACATCGGTGTCGTCTACCAGGACTACTGCCTTTTTCCGCATTTAACAGTCTTTGACAACATCGCTTTTGGTTTAAACCTTCAAAAAAAAACGCGCTCTGAAATTGCCCATATGGTCGACGAGATGGCCGGATTTCTTAACATCAACCACCTTCTCAAGCGCACACAACAATATCTTTCCGGGGGGGAGTGTCAACGTGTGGCATTAGCCCGGACTCTGGTGCTTAAGCCTTCACTCCTTCTTCTTGACGAGCCGCTCAGTGCAGTAGACAGGCTGACCAGAAACCATCTTCGCTCTGAACTCCAACGTATCCACAGGGAACTGGGGTTGGCTGTTTTGCATGTCACCCATGACGTAAGTGAAGCCTTTCTCCTGGGTGACACAATGACGGTGATGCGGGATGGCAAAATAGAGCAGGATGGCACGCCGGATGGGATTTTTCAAAAACCCGCAACAAGATTTGTGGCGGAACTGCTGGGAATTAAGAATTTTCTGCCTGTAATAATAATGACCGGGAGCGTTCTTGAGGTACAGGGTCTTGGAAAAATACACTCTACGGAGAGCTTTTTTGCTGAAACAACACAGGAAGGCGGCAGGTACATTGCACTGTTTCCTGACTGGGCGGTAGAGCTTTCACCAGCCCGGACACCATCAGCCTATTTCTGGCAGGGCAGCGCTACTATTAAAAAAATTCGCTATACAGACAACATGGTCCAGGTCGTACTGGAGACTGTGGGCAACATGCCCATCTTTACCTCTTTTTCCCGAAGGGAAATGAACGGGCTTGCGGAAAACCTTACATCAGGCTCAAGTATTCAGGCCGGTATCCTGCAACAAGGAGTACATCTTCTCTCTGAAGACCTGTCGCCGCTTTGAGTGGATGAAGCAATGAACAACTCCTCACGCCGTAAGCGAGGGAGGAGCCCTGAATTTTGTTATTATTGCGAAGGAAATCGGTAACTATTCAGGTAGCACCACGACTTTGGCATAACGTGTGGTCTGTAACTGTACAAAAAAATGCTCTAAACGAGCACAACCATTGTTCTGTCGCTCTTCAGATGTAGCTTTGCTTTGGAGTCTACGCAACCTTGTTCATTGAGGTCTGTGAAGCGCCTGCGTGTGCTACTTGCGCATACTCAAACGGGAAAAAAAGAGTTACAGCTGAAGAGTTCCTGAGAGTCATTATTCTCAGGACAATTTACCACAGCATTTTTTGTATTTCTTACCTGAACCGCAGGGACATGGGGCATTACGGCCTACTTTTTCTTCCTGTCTGCGGACAGTTTTCGGGCCTGTATCTTCAGTGCCGCCGCCAGAAATCTTTGCCATTTCCAG
>QNYF01000045.1 GCA_003978695.1 Desulfobulbus sp.
AAGACAAAAAAACCGGGTAACCTGTATTTCGGCAACCCGGCGTTCTTGTAAAGATCCGTGGCTTTCCGTCTCTCCCTCGCAGGAGGTTTGGCTTTTCTGATCTTGTCTGTCTTCTGATCATACTGATAAGTTATGACACAATGTGGTTGTAGTCAAGGCGCAACTATACCTTTTCTCATTATTTTTTGTTTGCGAAAGGTGGGTTCAATCCCTTCTCTCTATCAGTTCATACGCTATCCCCTGCAAAAGAGAGCCGGCTATAATATATATCGACAACACAAGAGTAAAGAGCCAGCCAAAATAATCGATCATCATGGGCAGCAGGGGGAGTTTAATTGCCCGGGAGGCAAAAAAGGTAACAACAAGGCCATCCCTCATGCCGTGTCCGCGCAGATCATTAATTAAGGGATACCAGGCATACATGGGGCCATGGCTCAACACGCCGGCCAGCAGCGTCCATAGCCACCCGGCAACACCACTTTCTTTGCCAAGTTTTCTGGCGATCTGTTTGGGCTTGAGAAAGAAGTTGATCAGCGAGGTCAGCAGGATCACCATCAGGATAATCGGCAGAATTTTCAGGAAAACAAGGAAACTTTTCTGCAGGGCGGCACTCCCGACATTGCTGTTGTGTATAAAGACGGCCACATACGCAAGCCCCACAGCGGGCAGTAGATATTTTCCCCGAACAACGATAGATGGTTGTTTTTTCATGCAAGCACTCCCAGGGTCAGAGAAGTGGCCACAGCAATAAGTATGGAAAAGAGCAATGCAAGCAGGTTGCGGTACAGAGTAAATCGCAGGCCAAAAATTTCTATCTCTGCCGGAAGTTGAATGAAACCCAGGTTGACCCAGGCAATCATAAAGGCACAGACGGCATACAGAGAAATCCCCCGGGCAAGCAGCTCTCCTCCCAACACATAGCTGACTAAGGGGTTGCCGGCCGCCACAGCTCCGACCAGGGTGCCGGTCAGGGTGTCTGTCCAGGGATTGCCCCGAAAAATCGAGGCGAGCATTTTCGGGGTAACCAGTTCTTCAAAAAGTCCTACAAGGCCAATGATGCCCAGCAGCAGAGGGGCCATTCCGCAGAAGGCGAGACTGGTCTTTTTTAAAACCTGCACAAAGGAGGGCGGTGCGGCATGTGGTGTCTTGATCTGTATTTTCATTAGTGTATTCTCTTGAAATATGCGGTCTGGAAGATATGGTAAGTCTCGATGTGTGCATATGTCAAATATTTTCTTTTTCCTTGGCCCGGCCCCGGGAATCAGGAGAGGTATCATGGTAGAGGCGATGAAAAATGTGTTTACGGATAAAGATACCATAGCCGGCTTCAAAAGCGGTGGCAAAGACGACAAAGAAGAAAAAGATCAGGATGGCCCGTGGTTCGGTCGTAAAGGTGTGTGTTAGAAGAATAAGCAAAGCCGCAGTACTGAACAGGCAGGAGAACACAATAATGAGTGGTTTGCCCTGTATTTCCCTGCGGAGTTTCCAGGCCGACAGGTTGACAATTGCAAAGATCAATAGAAATCCGGCGCTGCCGAGAATTGCTATTTCATTGAGGGGCAATGTATTGGCGATGATCAGGCTGCAAACCGTGGTGGCCAGTACGCCGTTGCGTGGCATTTCATGTTTTTTGGTACCGAGAAAAGACGGGAGTTCTCCTTCACGGGCCAGAACGTAACTCAGACGGGCATTACCATAAATCGTTGCGTTGATGGCTGAGAAGGTCGAGAGCAGTGCGGCAATGGCAACAAGGGTGAATCCGGTCTTGCCAAGGGCTGGACGGGCGGCAAGAGCAAGCGCATAATCTTTTGCCTCAAGAAGTTGACCTTCTGCAACTGCGCCGACCGTAACAAGAGAAATGAGCACATAGAGCAGCAAAACAAAAAATACGGAACCGTAAAAGGCTCTGGGGAGGTTTTTTGCCGGTTCTTTGATATCTTCAGAGGCATTGGCAATAAGTTCAAATCCTTCGTAGGCCACAAAAATGATCATCCCGGCAGAGAGAATCATCATCGGGCTTTCCCAGTTGGCCGGAGCAAGTCGCGCTCCATCCACATAGGGAAAACTCAGGAAAATAATCAGCAGCAACAAGGCGACCTTGATGCAGACAATGGCAAACTCTGATTTGGCGACAAAAGAACTGCTCACAAGGTTTATGAGTGTTGGCAGAATAATGGCAACGCTTATCAGCAGATGATATGAAAAAGGAGTTCGGGCAGTAAAAAATGTCTGCCCATACGAGGCAAAGGCTGAGGCATACAGGGCAATGGTGACCAGATAACAGAGCCAGAGCATCATATTGACACTTCCTGAAAGCAGGTTATGCTGAAAAGCCTGATCAATAAAGGCCACGGTTCCGCCCCGGTTCTGATTGGCAACAGACAGCCAGGCATAGGAAGAAGCCGTCAGCAATGCAACTACCCCGGCAAAGGTAAAGGCAATACAGGTTGCCCCATGGGCAAGACTGACCGCCTCACCTAGAACTGCAAAAATACCACCACCAACCATCCCGCCTATCCCGATGGCCAGTGCGCCTGCTAATCCCACTGTTCGCGTATTTTTTATCATAATAAATATTCAGCGTTACAGCTGAGTGAGGAGGGTGATTATCTGCCAGGTAAACTCCCGGCTTGGCCGGGGGGAGGCTCAACAGGCAGACGGTTCCAGCAAAATAAAGAAGCCTTCAGGTTCGCGGACCGGCCAAAGTCACGAGAAGGAGGTTTCATAAATAACGTACAAAGTTTAAGCCACTCTCAAGGCCTCGCTTTTACAGTGTTACTGACGAAGTGTAGTGCATGTTTCATGAATCGAGATATTGCCTGCCCCATTGACTCATCGCTTCAAGCACCGGTTCCAGAGATCGCCCTTCGCGTGTCAGAGAATATTCCACTTTGGGTGGTACCTGAGCATATACTTTTCTGTTGATCAGATTGTCTCTTTCCATCTGTCGCAACTGTTGGGTGAGCATCTTTTGGCTGATACCGTTTATGCCCCGGCTCAGTTCACCGAAACGCCTGGTGGCATCAAGCAGTTCCCGGATAATCAGAACTTTCCATTTGTTCCCGATCAGCTGTAATGTTACTTCAACCGGACAATTATTCTCTGTGATTTGTTGCATTTCCTTGAGATCTCTTTACTTACCTTTTGGTTAGTATGGCACAAAAAGGTGCCTTCTTGCATAATGAATGTTTCGAGATTAAGTTTGTAACTGAATTAATAATAAAGCGCAAATCCAATTTTGGAAAAGCCAAAAACTGAGGAGTTGTCATGGGAAAGATAGTTATTGTTTATCACAGTGGATTCGGACATACAAAATTACAGGCTGAAGCGGTACACAGGGGTGCTGCTGCTGTTGAGGGAACAGAAGCAGTGCTCTTCACCACAGAAGAGGCCATTGAAAAAATGGATGAGCTTGACAGTGCGGATGGTATAATATTTGGCTGCCCCACCTACATGGGTAACATTTCCGCAGGAATGAAACAGTTTCTGGAAGAAGCTGTAAAAAAATGGTTCACTCAATCATGGAAAGATAAAATAGCCGGAGCATTCACGAATTCCAGCTCCTTTTCAGGGGATAAACTCAACACCCTGTTTGGTTTGGTGGTTAACGCCATGCAACACGGAATGATCTTTGTGGGTACAGCCATGTTTCCATCGGCTAACGATCCTGAAGCGATGAATAGTGTTGAAGGGCCCGGTCCGGAGGCTCACAACCGAGTGGGTTCTTTCATTGGTCCCATGTCAGCAAGCTTTCAGGTAGATCCACCGGCAGCGCCGTCCAAGGGAGATTTAGAAACCGCGGAAGCATACGGGAAACGTATTGCAAGTATAGCCTTACAGTTTTCCCGTGGCCGCAGCTGATAAATGGGCGTCGAATTATTTCCAGGTATTGTCATATCCCATGGCGCCCCTACGCTGTTGCTTGATCAGGTGCCCGCACGATCTTTTTTGAGCAGACGTGGGACATAGATCGGAAAACCCTCTTGGGATCGTCTGCATATCTGCACACGGGGAGATTGCCACCCCTGCGATCAGCAGCGCTTTCAGCCCGGAAACAATTTATGATTTTCACGGATTCCCGGCTGAACTCTATAAAAACACTTACCCGGCACCAGGTAAGCCAGAGCTGGCAGCGTCGGCCTTTGATTTGATCAGATAAGCTGACCTTGACGTGG
>QNYF01000003.1 GCA_003978695.1 Desulfobulbus sp.
TTTTGCCCCGACCGCAGCCTGGGCGCTTCAGGCACATAGCTCCCCGGAAGGGCTTTATGTACATCAAATGGCCCATGTGTATTTTTTTCTTGCTCTGGGCTATCTGTATTGGGATGTCCGCAGGTCTTCATTTTCCGGTAGAGGTTGGAGCTATCTACTGAAATTTTGCATTTTTATGCTGTGCTGGAATGTTGTAGCCTTTGTTGGTCATGCTCTTGCAGGGAATATTGACGCTCATATCGTTGCCGGAGCAGGAGGATATCTCAGGGGTCGTATCCAGGGAGAGAATACATTCACAACAGTGCTTTTTTATCTGGCAAAGTTTGATCACATCATAGTCGTGCCCGCATTATTTTTTTTATATAAGGGAATGCGAACGTTGTACCAGTCTGTTGAGGACCATGCCGGGGAGATAGATAGTTGACAAGTTTGCCGCTTTTCCCCACCATCTTAACAGACACTGCCGGGTCGATTGCTGATATCATCTTTGCGTTTCTAGCTATGCGATACGCCTTTCTTCTCAGCAGAAAACAGCCGGAGAACTTTCTCTGGGGCTATCTTTTTTATATATGTGTGGCCATTGCTGCTTTTTCCATCTCAAGGGCTGCCGGTCATATTGTAAAACAATTTTTATTTTTTTCTGACAATGGGCATATTTGGAAAACAATATCACCCTATTCGGGTGGTTTTAATACACTGCTCCTTATCTCGGTTTCTGCTGTCACCATGTTTTACCATAAAGGGGTGCAAGCATATAATTTTATAGAGAAAAAGGCAGAAATCCTTAAGCTGACAAACCGAAAACTGGAAAATGCAGCTTTGGAAATGAAGCAGCTGAATCTTCATCTCGAAGAGATGAACAGCAGTCTTGAGGAGAAGGTAGAAGCCCGAACAGCGGAACTGTCGAAATCAGAAAAGAAGTTCAGGCATCTTTTTTCCGCATCCATGGATATGGTGTATTTTTGTGATACAAATCACAATATTCTTGACATTAATGAATCCGGTCTGAACATGCTTGGCTATAGCCGTCCTGATGCTCAACATATTAACTTGCCACGTATTTTTGCCAGGAAAGCCGATCTCGACAATTACTATCGTTGTATTGCTGAAGACGGATATGTTCGGGATCAGGAAATTGAATTTAGAAAAAAGGATGACTCAAATATTTATGTCCTGCTCTCGGCAACGGCTGTCTATGATGACGACGGTCAGCTTATCGGCTGTGAAGCAATTGCCAAGGATCTCACCCGGGTCAAAACCATGATGGAGCAACTTGTTTCCAGCGAAAAAATGGCATCGGTAGGGCAAATGGCTGCAGGCGTGGCCCACGAAATAAACACCCCGTTGGGGATTATTTTGGGGTACGCACAGTTAATGAAAGATGATTTTGCTGAGGATTCTGAAGCATATCAGAACCTTGAGGTTATTGAACGCCAGACCAAAGCGTCCCGGAAAATCGTGGCAGATCTTCTTAAATTTTCACGCCAGACCGGCAGCGTCAGAGAGAATCTGAGCTTAAATGAAGTGCTCACGGATGTTTTGGCTGTTACTGAGCATAATCTGAGTATAGACCATATTCATGGGCATCTTCAACTCAAAGAGGATTTACCCGAGGTCGTGGGGGATGCGGAGAAACTGCGGCAGGTTTTTGTCAACCTTATCAATAATGCACACCATGCCATGGAAGAACAGGGCAGTGGGGATATATTTTTGCGAACCTCTTATGATCCGCGAGGTGGCCATGTGATTGCAGAGGTTCAGGATAGCGGACACGGGATACCTGAAAAAGTAAAGGATAGGATTTTTGACCCGTTTTTTACGACTAAACCTGTTGGCAAAGGGACAGGGCTTGGTTTGTCGGTTTCATATGGCATCGTTAAGGATCATGGTGGAATTATTGAGCTTGAGAGTCCTGTTGAGGATGCTGTTACCGGTAGCACCATACAGGGAACGCTCTTTAGAATAATTTTGCCGGTAGCAACAGAAGCTCAGGCGGTTAGTACAACTGATTCTTAAAAATCGATATTGACGTACAGCGGAAGAAATACTTCAAGGAGGAGAAAATGGCAGAAATTTTGGCACTGGATGATGTGCAGGATGCGACCGTGCTCATTGGTAAAATTCTTACTAAAAAAGGACATAATGTCCATACATTTACTGAAGAAGATGATGCAATAGCCTACGTCAAAGAGAATACAGTCGACCTGGCTATCCTTGATATAAAGCTGAAAAAAATGAGCGGGGTTGAGGTGCTGGCACTTATGAAAGAAGCTGCGCCGGAAATGCATGCGATCATGCTTACCGGGTATCCGACTGTAGAAACAGCTCGTGAAGCAATTAGTCTTGGTGCTGATGAATATTGTGTCAAACCGATTGATCGTGATGAACTTGAAGATAAGGTAGAAAAGGTTCTGAGTGCCTGATGAGTAGTTTTACCAGCCTATCTGTAAAAAAACAGGGCAGTTCCTGAATACACGTATGAACGAGTAGAAAGAAAGATTTTTTTGGGGGTTCAATGACAAAAGCAGGGCAACAGGCGAGGGAACGAAGGTTTCTCAAGGTGTACCAGAAAGTTACTCGACTGATTTCCATGGTTATGGATCATCAGCAGGTGATGGATGCCATTGTCCGGATGATGCCGGAAGAATTGGATGTCGATGCCTGTACAATACGCCTGCTTGACAGTTCGACAAACAGTTTTGTTCTTGGTGCGGCAAATGGCTTGTCGAAAGAGTATCTCTCCAGGGAGAGCATTGATACCGTTGAAACAATGGAAATGATTAAGTCCGGGTTTCCTGTAGCAAAAGTCGATCTTGATGAGGATCCAACGTATGCGGATCGAGAGGCAGCTTCAATAGAGGGAATCAAATCGGTTCTCACCTTACCGATCCTGTTTCAGGATTCAATAATCGGCATCATGCGCATGCTCACCCGCAATAATCGGGTTTTTACCTCCGGAGAAATTTCGTTTTCTATGGCTCTGGCTGAGCAGGTAGGTCTGGCAATTTCCAACAGCCGGATGTTCATGGAGATGGAGAATCAGGTGAACTTCATGAATGAAGTTCAAACAATCAGTAAACTCGTGAACTCCACTTTAGATCTCGATGAAATTTTACAGACAATTGTCAAGCGCCTTCCGGCAAGTTTGCAGGCCAAAGGTTGTACCATTCGTCTTGTTAAGCCCCAGACGAATTATTTAGAACTTGTTGCGGCAAATGGTCTGTCTGAAACATATTTGCAAAGAGGAAAGATCGAGAAGGAAAAGAACGTAGTGATGGTTCTCTCCGGTGAGCCTGTAACTATTTTTGATGTCGCAACAGATGATCGTGTTCGCTATAAAAAAGATATGCAGGAAGAGGGAATCAAATCTCTTTTGGCTCTCCCTATTAAGGTCTCTGGAGAGGTCATAGGTGTGCTGCGAATTCTCTATAGTGAAAGCCGTTCGTTTTCGAGTTCCGAGGTGAATTTTGCGCTCACTGTTGCCGAGGCCAGCGGTTCTGCTATCCAGAATGCCAGAACCTATACCAAGATAACGCTCTTGTTTAACCAGATAGAAGAAAATGAACGTTTTCTTACAGATATCCTGGATTGTATAAGGCCACAGTTGATAGTCCTTGATCGCAGCAAACATATAGTTCTGGCAAACCGGGTTTTTCTTGAAAATATTGATAAGCCGGAAGCCGATGTCCTGGGTATGGAGTATTACGATGTCTGCCCCATTGAGCAGGGAGATGAAGTCTGCCCTGCCGATGCGGTTTTAAAGGATGGAGAACCCGCATCCTTCACGCATTCACAAGAGATCGATGGTGAGCAGCACTGGATTGAACGGACAGCATACCCCATGTTTGATAAGAATGAAAAAGTTGAATATATAATTGAAATAATACGAGATGTTACGGCGAAGAAGCAGTATGAGGGAGAGCAGATAGAACGCGTCAAATTACAGGGAGTTGTTGATCTGGCAGGAACTGTAGCCCATGAAATCAATTCGCCTCTTTTTGCAGCATTGGGAGCAGCTCAGTTGATGGAAGATGATCTGGTTGACGAAGAGCAGATTCAGGACGTCCAGATGATTATTCGTAATTTAAAAAATATAAGTGAATTAACCAGTAAAATGACAAGCATGACAGGTTTTGAAGGCAAGGAGTATGT
>QNYF01000040.1 GCA_003978695.1 Desulfobulbus sp.
CGCTCCCGATCAGCTTGCCAAAATCCGTGAAGCCAACCCCGAAGCGCAGCTGGATGAGAAAGCCATATTCAAAGGAGCCGAGCTGCAGGGGCTCAACGGCATTCACTACCGGGTCGATTCAACTACGGGCGAAGTGATTGCACTCCGCAGCACCCGCGAAGTCAAACTCAATGAAGAGCTTCACTAAGTGGTGGAGTGGAAAGAAAAACCAAATTCTTTTCACTCTTGGGTTATCAATGATCGCAATTATCGCGGCATTGATAACAAAGTAGTCAGAAAGTATCTCTGACTTAGGGAAGCACAGCTTCCCTAATCTTTTTTTTAAAAAAATGTTATAATTTTAATATGAAAATTATAATAACAGGTGGTGGTTCCGGTGGGCATTTTTATCCACTTATGGCCGTAGCAGACAAGGTTAGAGAGGTTAATGATGATAAGCATATAATTCAACCAAAAATATATTATATGGCAGATGTTCCCTATGACGAAAATGTTCTTTTTCGTCAAGAAATTGAATTTATAAAAACATATTCAGGGAAACTAAGAAGGGGTGCTGGTATCAAAGGTTTTTTTTCCAGCTCGGTAAGAGGATTGGCTAAAGTTTTACGAAAAGACCGTCCAGATGTTGTCATCCTCACCGGATGGCAGATATTCCCTTTGCTGCAGGCACTCTTCTGTGCTGTTATGCTGCGGATTCCAAGGATTGTTCGAGCTGAATCAAACGGAATGAAACCCAGAGGCTGGAGAGTTCGGTTGGTTCACAGGCTTCTGCTGCCCCTGTATAATGGCTATTTAGTCATTGGTCGGGCCAATCAGCAATTTTATTCTGGTTACGGCGTTCCCCGTCAAAAACTGTTTAGCTGCCCCTATTTTGTTGATAATGAACGGTTTCTCGACCAGGTTGAAAAAAGTATCCGGAAAAGGGATGAATTACGATCCAGGTGGTCTATTCCTGCCGGTTCGATTTGTTTTCTTTATGTTGGCAAATTGACAGAAAAAAAGCGTATTCTGGACCAGTTGTCAGCGCTGAAGTCAGCCATGGCATCGGACAGCAATATTCACCTTTTGGTTGTAGGAACCGGCGAGCTTCTGGAGGATGCCAGAAAAGAGGTTAAAAAGAATCATCTTCCGGTGAGTTTTGTCGGTTTTCTTAATCAAACAGAAATAACAGATGCCTATGGAGTTGCAGATTGTCTGATTCTTTCTTCTGACTATGATGAAACATGGGGTCTTGTTGTAAACGAAGCAATGGTATGCGGCCTTCCTGCTATTGTCAGTGATCGAGTCGGTTGCGGGCCGGATCTCGTTGAGGAGGGGATAACTGGAAGTCTCTATCCTTTTGGAGATATTCAGACCCTTGCGGCTAGAATGCTCTATATGGCTGAGAATCAGGAGAGATTATTGCAAATGGGAAAAAATGCACAGAGGAGAGTTTTACAGCACTACAATGTTAAAAAGGCCGTTAAAGGCACGCTTGCAGCAGTTGAAGATGTGACCGGTCAGGCAATTTCATAATCAGATGAAAATTCTTCATATAACCCCAACCTACCTGCCGGCTGTACGCTATGGCGGACCAATTTATTCGGTGCATGGGTTATGTCGGGCATTGGTTGCGCTTGGGCATGATGTGCATGTTTTTACTACCAGTGTTGATGGTAACTCAAACAGCGATGTTCCCCCGGGCCGGGCTGTTGATCTTGACGGGGTCAAGGTCTGGTATTTTCCTTCCGGATTTCTGCGCAGGCTTTATTTTGCTCCGGCAATGATGCGGGAACTGCGGCGACAGGTCGCTTCTTTTGATTTACTTCATCTTCATTCTGTCTTTCTCTGGCCGACCTGGGCTGCAGCACGGGTTGCCCGTAGGGCTGGTGTTCCTTATGTTCTTTCGCCTCGAGGGATGCTGGTCAGGGATCTTATTCGGAAAAAGAGCAGACTGCGCAAGACCTGCTGGATACGTTTGATAGAGAAAAAAAATATTGAACAGGCAGCTATGGTTCATGTGACGTCCCCTGTTGAGGTCGCAGAATTAAAGCGTTTTACTTTTTGTCTACCCGGGGTAACGGTTGTTGAAAATGGTGTATCATGGCCTGAAAAATGGTCTGATAATGAAGTAAGTGAAGATGTGCGAAATATTGTACGGAACCAGCCATATCTGTTGTTTTTCGGCCGTTTAAACTGGAAAAAAGGGATTGACCGATTACTTCATGCTTTAAAAGAAGTACCAAAGCTGCAGCTCATTGTTGCAGGTAATGACGAAGATGGGTATTTAGCTGAGTTGAAAAGACTCGCCACCACCCTGCAAGTAAGCGACCGTGTCTTTTTTTTGGCGCGTTCCCTTGAAGGAGCGGATAAAGAAGCTCTTTTTTCTGGCGCCACTCTTTTTGTTCTCTCCTCTTATTCTGAAAATTTTGGAATCACAGTGCTTGAGGCAATGGTCAGAGCTGTTCCTGTTGTCATCACAGAAGAAGTGGGAGCTGCTGAGATTGTCAGGCGTTCAGAAGGGGGGATCGTGGTCACAGCACAGCATCTTGGGCCGCAGATTGCCTCTCTGCTCACGGATGAACATTCTCTGGCTGTTATGGGGCAAAACGGAAAGGCCATGGTTGAGCAGCAGTACAGTTGGCCACAGATGGGTAAAAAAATGGAAAAGTTGTATGCCGGGGTGTTGCATGCTTGATCAGATAACGCCTGTTATCCTCACCTGTAATGAAGAAGCCAATATCGGCCGGGTACTTGAACGTCTTTCCTGGGCTGAACGCATTGTTGTGGTGGATAGCTACAGTGTTGATTCCACTCTTGATATTGCGTCTTCTTTTTCTGGTGTGGAAATATTTCAGCGTCCCTTTACCTCCCATGCCGAGCAGTGGAATTTTGCCATCGAAGAAACCAGTATCCAGACCAGATGGATTCTCGCTCTTGATGCCGATTACGTGTTGACGAGTCAACTGATTACCGAGCTGAGGCAGCTTGAGCCAGAGCCGGGGATTGCCGGTTACAGTGTTTCTTTTCAGTACTGTACATTTGGCCGTCCTTTACGGGGAACACTCTATCCCCCGGTGACAGTTCTTTTTCAAAGACAGGGAGCAAGCTATTACCAGGATGGTCATACCCAACGAATCAGGGTTGCCGGTAAAACAGCAGCACTTGCTGGTACAATGTATCATGATGACAGAAAACCTCTGTCTGCATGGCTGATGGCCCAGGATCGATATATGAGCCTGGAGGCAGAGTCTCTTGCCGACAGGTCTCTGTCAGCATTGCCTTTTGCTGACCAGGTGAGAAGAAAAATTGTTGTGGCTCCACTGCTGGTCTTTTTGTATTGTCTTCTGGTTAAGCGATGTATTCTGGATGGTTGGCCAGGACTATACTATGCCCTGCAGCGCTCCGTCGCTGAGGTAATTCTCTCTCTGAAGTTGATAGAGCAACGCATCAAAAAGAGGTGAACTATACTGCAACAGCCGGTATACCCTGATAACATTTACTCTTGAGGAGAACAAGATGGACCCTGAACTGATAATGGATGAATTGTCCCGTGAACTTACTGACACCTTGAAAAAAATGCGCAAGGCAAAGACAGCCGAGGAAAAACTGGCTTACAGTCAGGTGGTAAAAAACCTCAGTTCGTCGCTTGGCGTTTTCCTGGGGCTGATAACCAATGTGATGGACATGGGCTTTGACGATGATGATATGTTTGACGCCTGATATGTTGGATTTGGTCCGTATTCTCAGGTCGTGCATGACGTGAATATTTTAGGCCTGAACGCCTATCATGGCGACTCTGCTGCCTGTCTGCTGGTTGACGGGCAGCTTGTTGCTGCTGCTGAAGAAGAGCGGTTCCGCAGGATAAAACACTGGGCAGGTTTTCCTGCAGAGGCCATTTGGTATTGTCTGCAGGCAGGAGACATTACCCTTGCCGATATCGATTATCTCTGTATAAACAGCGACTCACGAGCACACCTGCTGAAGAAAATCAGCTATACTCTGCGTAATAAGCCAAGTCTTTCGTTTATTTATGACCGGCTTAAAAATCGCTCACAACGTGGCAATATTCACCAAGAACTTGCCAACGCCTTTCCAGATGAGACGTTCACCGGTTCTGTGGTATCGGTTGAACATCACCTGGCCCATCTTGCCTCAGCACATATTG
>QNYF01000215.1 GCA_003978695.1 Desulfobulbus sp.
AGCAAACCAAAAAGATATGCGCGTAAAAAATCGCTCCTAAATCACCACTAATGGTCGGATGAAATGTTACCAGTCCAACTGCCAGGGTTTTGATTACTGTAATATCAATACCGCCACGCAGAAAAAATCGCATCAGAATGCCGGTTACAGCAATACCCATTATAAGAAACAACGGAAAATAATCGTTTGGCAGCGAAATATACCTGACCTGGCGGTTGATCAGCCGTCGGCCAAAAAGCAACAACAGCCCGAGGAGAAGCGTTGCATCGGTCAGGTACATGGTGGGAGCGCCAATCTGCAGAATACCGTCCGCATATTCCACAATACCTACCAGGGAAGGAATAGGTTCAAGAAAAAGACGCAGATGCCTCAACAGCACGACCAGAAAACTGTAATGAAACACCAGAGCAAACAGCCATAACCATTTCGAAGATTCATAGGTAAGCTTTGGGCCCGCATGAACCTCTGACTTGGTATTTCTCCATAGAGATCTGAACAGTACGATCTCCAGAAACATTCGGCCGGCAACCTCCAGCGAATTTACCGGAGCCTCAAGTCTGTCGCGTTTAATCCAATCAAGAGAATAGCCCTGACCACAGGTTGTTGGTATTTTAAAAGGAACCGGCGATTTGGCCCACTGCAACACTTTGTAGCAAAACCCGCCTACAAAGACAAGCACAGCGGCGTAGGGTATGAGAATACCAAAAATGTATTGCATCCCGGGGATCTGAGACCCCAACAATGCAAAAAACACCAGGCCAAGGACTGCTGCCAGGGGGATGGTGTACTTCATCGATCACTCCCTCACTTTCAAATTAAACGGTAATGTAGTAATATCGGGCAAATAACAACTCACGCCGAAAGGACAATTCCTTCCGTGGGGTGCCTTTACCGTCATGTTGACATCAGTGTTTACTGATCTGAGAAACTTCCTGTAAATTCTGCCGGACAACTGCTGAGGCACAGGCAGAATCTGTCAGAATATAACTGCCACTTTTTAATTCGCGAATCCGGGCCTTGTGGAGTCTGTCCCTGGATTCCATATATAAGTCAAAGGCCACAAGCGCAGCCCGGTCAACATCACAGTCAAAAGAATCAAGTTCGGCAAGCAGAGGTCTGCACTCTTTATCTGCTGAAAAAACCTGCTTAACCACCCATTTGAGTTCAAGAATTGGTGCCACAGCCTGGGCCGGAGTAAAATCCTGAACCGCTCGAATCCGTATGACCTGGTCCAGAGACTCTGCATATTCCTTTGGTTCGACGCCCTTCAGAAGAGCAGTGAATAAACAGGACAGACCTTCTTTGATATTTGCACCAACCGGATTAGCAAATCTGTCTTTGGATTGCTTGAAAAAACCTGACGAGATATAAGAGTCCAAGGTTCTTTCAATCCACAAGGAAAGAATCTTGTCTCTCTTCTGTTTCAATGCCTCGCTCAGATGCATATTTTTCAATGATCCCTTTTGATACAAAAAAATAAATGACTGCTACAAGTTAAATAAATAATGAATGGCTATTCATGACGACTTTCTCTATCACGGTTGGCGATTGATTTCAACAAAAAAATTTATTTCACGGCTTCGGCAACAACACCATTTTCGACAACATCGTTAAGTAAGCCAAGTGTCAGGTTCACATACGGATCATGGGATAACTGCTCATTAAGACTCTTCTTTTCTTTATGTTCCCCATCTTCGTCATTCTCTGCATCATTGAAGATTCCGGCAGCTTCTGCCTCTTTCCTTACCTGCTCCAATTCCTTCCGTTCTTTGAGTACGCCTGTTAAAAAATCCGCCACCAACGTAACTTTACTTCGCTGTCTGGCCTTGACACTTTCTTTCTCAATTTCTGCAAACTGACTACTCCCCGCAACATACTTATTACTCTCTTCCCGAGCCTTGCTGACGTCAAAATGCGGACCTTGCCAATGGCTCTGCAGCACACTTGCCACCTGATCCCATGGCAGCGAATTATCCATATACTGTTCACCGGTTTTCAGGTAATCCAGCATGCTCGGCAGGACAATATCGGGGATGACACCCTTGTACTGAGTAGATCCGCCATTCACCCTGTAAAACTTCTGGATAGTCACTTTGAGCGCGCCAAGGTCTTCATATTTTTTAAAATGCAACAGCGGCAAATACCGGTTTAAATCCATCAACGCCTGTACCGTTCCCTTGCCATGGGTATGAGCACCACCAATGACAAGAGCCCGGCCGTAATCCTGCAAGGCTGCCGCCAGGATCTCTGAGGCGGAAGCTGAAAACTGATTTACCAGCACGACCAGAGGGCCGTCATAGGACACATTAGGGTCTTCATCCTCCAGCACCATGATCTTCCCTTGAAAGTCTTTTACCTGAACCACCGGACCACCAGGCAAGAAGAGGCCGGAGACCTCCACGGCATCGGAAAGAGAGCCGCCGCCGTTGTTGCGAAGATCAAGAATAAGCCCCTTAATCTTTTTCTGTTTGAGTTTATAGAGTTCGCTGCGGGTATCATCTGTCACATTCCGGCTCTTCTCGCCATTATGCCCTCCTGAGAAATCCCGGTAAAAACCGGGTATTTTAATATAACCGACAGGCTCGCCCGTAGTATTCTTCAACAGCGTTGATTTGACGTATGTATCCTCGATTTTTACCACATCCCGGACAATGGGGATAACCACTCTTGCCCCATCAGGACGAAGAACAGTTAAACGAACCTCTGTTCCCTTAGGACCTCTTATATAGGAGACAGCCTCCCGAATTCGCATATCAGATATATCAACCGGGTCTCCGTCAGCCTCAGACACGGCAAGAATCGTATCTTCGGCCTGAAGCTGCCCCTGGGCCTCCGCGGCACTTCCCGGAATAATGCGAACGACTTTAATATGACCATCATCCTCACGGAGCAGAGCGCCTATTCCTTCAAGAGAACCACTCATATGAATATCAAAATCCTCTTTTGATGTTGGTGCCATATAATTGGTATGAGGGTCAAAAGCCCGGGCAACGGCGTCAAAAAACCGATTATAAGATTCCTGCCGTGTCAACTGCTGCAACCTGTGCAAATAATTATGGGTGCGCTTACGAACCTTTTCTCTGGCAGCCTGCCAGATTTTTTTATCAACAGTTCCTGCTGTGGGGATAACAGCCTTCCCGCCCTTTTTTTCCAACTCTTTGTTCTTTTTCTCTACAGCGGTAAAATAGGCATCAAGTACTTCCAGTTTAATGGCCCGTCGCCAGCGTTGCTTGAGGTCTGCTTCAGTTACGGCAAAAGGTATTTTTTTGGCATCAGTCTCAAGATATTCCTCACGGTTTGGATCAAACCCCTCACTCAAGATCTGGTCGACAAATTTCTGCACCAGGACAATTCGCGGTGCCATGAGCTGCTGACCAGCGTCCGGCAGTAACGCTTTTCCATGGCTCAGGTCATCATCTATTTGGGTCATAAAGGTGTTCAGGTTGTCAACATCAGCCTGTAAAAGGAATCGTTTCCTTGGATCGAGCTGACGGAGATACAGATCATAGGCCGCCTTGGACAACGAATCGTCAAGGGGTTTATGACTGTAATGCTGGGCAGGAAGCTGATGACTCAGCATGTAGCAGATCAATCGATTCCGGCCTGCATCAAAGCCTACCGGCATAACCTTGGCGCGGACACTTGGTATGTGCAGGACCAGCAGACAGAAAGAAAACGCTATATATCGGGATATTTGCATAACAAAACTCCGTATTTCAAAAAAGACAAATGCGTAGAGAAAATCAACGCAGATACCGTTTTGTGGCAGCAGCATTGGCAGCCTGCATGGTTCACCGGGTAACCCATTGAACCCTCGAAAGAAACAACAGGCTCTCCCTTACCATGCACCGGCAAGGAAGTAAACAGGCAGAGCCCTGAAATGATGCCATGATTCAATGGCAGCTGCTGCTGAAAAGATTAGAAAGTGTCTGTCCATAAATGAGAATTTTCGTTCGAGTTCAAGGAACATAGAAAAATAAAAGCGCAGCATATTAGACATATGTGAGCATTTTATTTTTAGTAGTGACGCAGAAATCGGACGAAAAGGCCATTTATGGACGGGCACGTACTAAAAGATGAACACCACCTTTCTTGTAGCCTCAATTATATACTCCAAAATCATAAACGATTCAACTCCGG
>QNYF01000032.1 GCA_003978695.1 Desulfobulbus sp.
AAAACTTTTTGAGTCACTCTCAGAGCATTACACTTTACTTGCGATTCCGTTTTTTATTCTTTCCTCGGCATTTTTATCAACTGGTGGGGTGGCAAAACGGATTATTCGTTTTGCTCTCAGTCTTGTTGGCCATATTCGAGGCGGCATTGCCATGGCTTCTGTTATGGCCTGTATGATTTTTGCCGCAGTTTCCGGATCCTCCCCAGCCACAGTTGCTGCCATCGGTAGTATTGTCATTGTAGGTATGGTCAAGGCAGGTTACCCGGAAAGTTTTGCAGCTGGAGTTATCACAAATGCCGGAACACTGGGCATTCTTATTCCGCCCTCAATTGTCATGCTTGTTTATGCCGCAGCAACAGAGGTTTCAGCTGCCCGGATGTTTATGGCCGGTTTTATCCCCGGCCTGCTCATGGGGCTCATTTTGATGATTGCAATCTACATAACAGCACGAGTTAAAAATATTCCTGCACAGCCCTGGAGGGGCTTTAATGAGGTCATGTCCTCTGGTGCTGCCGCCTTTGGCGGCTTAATGCTGATTATTATAGTTTTGGGATCAATTTACGGGGGCGTTGCCAGCCCCACTGAAGCGGCTGCTGTTTCTGCAGTATATGCTTTTGCAGTAGCAGTTTTCGGTTACCGTGACATTGGCCCGATGAAAGCAGTTCCCTGGAAAAAACAAGGAGAATCTACAGGGTCTGCTATTTCACGAAATTTTGGTCAGATGCTGTTGGCGCTGCCAAAATGTATTACTGATAAAGAGGTAAACAAGGTGCTGCTTGATGCTTCAAAAGTCAGTATTATGTTGCTCTTTATCATTGCCAATGCCATGCTCTTTGCTCACGTCTTGACAACAGAAAGAATCCCTCATCATCTGGCAGAATTAATTGTCAGCTGGGGGCTGCCGCCCTGGGGATTCCTGGTGGTGGTTAATATACTGTTGCTGGCCGCGGGTAATTTTATGGAGCCTTCTGCAATTTTACTTATTATGGCTCCCATCCTGTTTCCCATTGCCTTAAAACTTGGTATTGATCCCATTCATCTTGGTATCATCATGGTCGTGAACATGGAAATCGGTATGCTGACCCCGCCTGTCGGGCTGAATCTGTTTGTGACAGCCGGGATTACCGGACACAGTATTGGCTGGGTCATTAAGGCCGCGCTACCATGGCTGATGCTGCTTCTTCTCTTCCTGATCATTATCACCTATGTTCCCCAGGTTTCCCTCTTCCTGCCGGAACTGCTTGATAAGATCCACGGCTACTAACCGTGCCGTTTACACGTTGAATGCAGGAGTCCTGACCAGACTCCTGCCTGTGTACTTAAACAGCAAAAAATATCTGGAGAAGTCAATGAGCAATTTGCCAAAAATCAATACGATTCTCTATGTTACTGATCTGGGCAGCCATACCCGGCCGGTGTTTCGCCACGCTCTTCGACAGGCAGAGTTGGATAATGCGGATCTTCTTATGCTGCATGTGCTTGAGCCGTTGAGTACAACGAGCAGAGCCGTGATTGATGTCTATTTAAAAGATGAAGACCTGGAGCGTCTACAGGAAGCCGGTATGAAAGAAGTGGTCGTAAAGATGAAAGACCGCCTGAAAAAATTCTGCCGGGAAGAGCAGGGGAATTGCCAGCTGGGCAAGTTTCCTGTTCAGGAAGTGCTTGTAACCATAGGTGAACCCAGTGAAGAAATTATCCGGATGGCAAAAAAGCATAATGCGGATTTAATTGTCATGGGAAAAAGCAGCCACTCGCTTTTTGGCAGCAATGTTATGGGGTCTACAGCAAGACGGGTAACACGGCATTGTCCGATCCCTGTACTGGTAGTGCCTAACGATTAGCAGTCTCTGCAGGGCCGGAAGAAATATCTTTTTTTACCGGCCCTGTTGTTTTGCCGGTTCAGCCCAGAGCCACATCAAGTGTCATCATCAGGGCAAATCCCAGCATCAAACCAATTGTTGCCACATCCGAGTGTTTTTCTGCCTGTGATTCGGGGATTAATTCTTCTGCAACTACATAGATCATGGCGCCTGCCGCAAACGAAAGTGCGTAAGGCAGAAGAGGTTGCATCATAATAACAGCAAATGCTCCGAAAACACCTGCCACAGGTTCAACAGCTCCTGAAAGCTGGCCATACCAGAAACTCTTAAGCCTGGACATGCCCTCCCGGCGCAGCGGGATGGAAACAGCCGCACCTTCCGGGAAATTTTGTAATCCAATACCCAGTGCCAGAGCCATGGCCATGCCCAGGTTTGCTGAAGGTGATCCTGTAGCTGCTGCGCCGAAGGCAACGCCTACTGCCAATCCTTCGGGGATATTATGCAGAGTAATGGCCAGTACCAGCAACACACTTCTCTGCCAGCTCGTTTTAATACCTTCTGCCTCAGCAACGGGAAATCCCGGATGAAGATGAGGCAGAATTTTATCCACTCCCCAGAGAAATGCTCCACCGGAAAGAAAACCAATTAATGGCGGCAACCAGGGGATGCCGCCCTGTTCTTCAACCATTGTGATAGCCGGGGCAAGCAGAGACCAGTAGCTGGCCGCTATCATGACTCCAGCGGCACCACCAAGCATTGCATCCATGGAATTTCTGCTGATTGTTTTAAAAAAGAATACAAGTGCTGCGCCAAGGGCGGTAACAAACCAGGTAAACAGAGTGGCAGACAACGCCTGCTCAACTGGTGAAAAGGATAGGAACCATACAGTCATAATTTTTTTTCTGGAAAATGTTGATCATGAGCAGTTTGTAATTTTATCATGGTTATTGTACACCTAAAAAGACAATTAAAGGTGAATTTCTTCATTTATATGGCGTGTCGATTACGTCCTTACAGTCCTCGATGCGACTCATCAGGTAACGTTTATGGAACAGCGGCTTATTGAAATAGTTCTCCCGGAAGGAAAAGGGGATGACATAAAAGAATTATTGCACAATGAACCCCTTCTGGGCTACTGGCGTGACTCGGTTGGCGAGAATCAGGCCAGGGTGAGAATCCTCCTTCAGGCAGGAAGAGTTGAACAGGTACTTGACATTCTAGAGCCTTACCTGGAAAAACTCCCCGAATCAAGCGCATTATTGCTTATTGTTGAGGCTTCCATTCCAAGGGTTGAAGCAGAAGACAGGCCGCCAGTGGATGAAGCGCCCCGGACAAAAGAAAAATCACAACGAATAAGCCGTCAGGAGTTGTATCTGGATGTTTCTGCAAATGTGGGTATATCACAAACCTATCTTATTATGGTTGTGCTCTCAGCTATAATCGCATCCATCGGCCTTATTCGCAATGATATGGCTATTATAATTGGAGCAATGGTACTTGCGCCCCTGTTAATGCCAAATGTCGCCATGGCTCTTGCCAGTACATTGGGGGATAAAGATCTGGCTGGCAAGGCATTTCGAGCTGGTGGCAGCGGCCTGTTGCTGGCCCTTGGGACAGGGATTATTATCGGGATGATATATGATGTAGATCCTGAGATTGCTGCCATTAAGGCACGAACCGGGGTTTCATTAAGCGATCTTGTTCTTGCTTTTGCCTCGGGCGTTGCAGGTGTTCTTGCCTTTACCAGCGGAGGCCAGCTGTCACTTATTGGTGTGATGGTCGCTGTTGCCCTTATGCCGCCCCTTGTTACTGCCGGACTCATGATTGGCAGCAGTCACGCTGAACTCGGGGTAAAAGCCCTTGAACTTGCTTTGGCCAATATTATCTGTGTCAATCTTGCAGGTATTGTCACCTTCAGCCTGCAGGGAATCAGTCCGGCAGCGATGTGGGAAAAATCCAGGGCTGACAGAGCAAAACGCAGGGCAATAGCAGTCTGGGGGGTGCTCCTTGTTCTCCTGTTTCTCTTCCTTTATCAGAGCAAATGATGTAACTGGCACACAACTTTACCCCTTTTTTGAGCTGCTTTAGCCTGTGACTGTTAACATAATTTTACTGGCTGTTGTCCTGTTTTGGCTCGAGAGAGAATGGGTTGATTACTCATCTGCAGTCAGCGTTGCTCTGAGATATTCCCGGTTGAGTCGGGCAATATTGCGGATGGAAATACCTTTTGGACAGACATTTTCACATTCGCGTTCATTGCCGCAGTTGCCAAATCCTTCGTTGTCCATGGCAGTAACCATGGCCTGGGCGCGGCGT
>QNYF01000187.1 GCA_003978695.1 Desulfobulbus sp.
CCCGGACAACATCATTTTCCTGAAGCCGATAGGCTGGTTTTTTCTTTTTGCCGTTAACCCGTATCACCCCCTTGCGGAGTAAACGAAAAATTCCGGTCAGGGGAATTTCCTGATACTTCCTCCTGATAAAACGATCCAGGCGAACATCATGGTCATCAGGCGGGATCTTCCATTGCACAGTGTACACCCTCCCACGCCGTATCTGGTTTTTCTGTCTTTACTTTTCCTTCTGCACCTTGCTGAGCACCTCTGACAGGGTTTCCAGTTTCATCCTGGGCGGTTGAAAAATAGCCTGCTGTTCTTCCGGGGAATAGTTTTCCCTGATAAACTCCTGCACAGGGAAACGTTCAAACCAGCAGTTTAAAATATTATGACAGGGCAGTCCTTCCCGCATGATACGGCAGTAATTAAAGCCCAGCGTATGCCCGAGCATCCGGCAATATCCGCTCTTTTCATCGTATTGTTCTTTCATTTTCCTTCCCGTTGCCTGCCGGATGACTCCGGTCAGCATTGCGAAAATAGCGCAGGCAAATTACGCCCACCACCAGGATTATACCTGTCAGGTACCATGGAAACCAGCAGATTGAATGCCGGAAAGCCTCATCCTCCAGCAGGGAAGCAGACCACAGGGGATGCGCCTTATGCACACTTCCCCGTAGTTGCCTGATCAGCACAGCATAGAGAATTCCAATTATACCATAAGCCGCGTTAAAGGCCAGACCCTTGAAGCTGAGAACGGTTGCCCGTTGCTCAGAACGGGTGATCTGATTGAGATAGGTGCTGGTAAAAAACGAGGTCAGCATCATGGTCACAAAGACCATCACCATGGGTATAACGCCAAGATAAGGGATAAACCAGGTCAATCCCCATAATGAGATCAGGGAAAGCCCTGTTATCCATAACACATTTATGAGAGGATTAAAATGCTCAACCATTGCCCGGGCAATCCGCGGCACAACAAGACCTGTCAGGGCAACACCTGAACCAATCAGACCAAAACTTGCCTCGGGCAGCTCAACGAGCCGGTAATATTGACTTGTCATGGTAACCAGCATACGCAGAACATGATCAAAACTCATGCCAAAGAGTATAATTGCAAGGGCCATGGGTGTCTGGATAATCCAACCGCCTGCAGTCATGGTCTGGCTGCTTACACGTCGAATCTTCTGCCAGATCCCTTGCTCAAGCTGACGAACAGGCTTGTCGGCAGCCGGATCCTGCATTCCAAGGGTTGTCACCAGAGAAAGGATGCCCAGCCCAAGCGTCAGATAGACGGGGAATCGCATAGTCACCTGCTGGCTTAAATTGACCTGCATTCCCAGCCAGTGCAGGACGCTGTTTACCGTTTCCGGAGAATACACCATGGCTCCTGAGGTCATGGTAACCATGTAGGCAATATTCTGCACCCGCATCTGGATATCCAACACCCTGGGCCAGTCTTCGGGGTCGCCTTCTGCCACAAGGGTGTCATAGGCCATGGCTTCATCCGCACCGCTTGCAAGGGCTTCCGCCAGACCGCTGAACACACGGTTGATAAAAAAAACAGAAAAAATCAGGGTGCTGTTGCCAAGCGGTACCAGGGAAAGAAGCACCATTTCACCAATCATCAGACAGCTGGTGGTCACCATCAGCCTTTTTCTGCCAATAAGATCTGCAAGTGCGCCCGAGGGCACTTCCGCCAGGACAATGGTGAAGGCCCAAACCGTATTAAGCAGGGCAAACTGTTCAATCGTCAACCCGTAATCAAGGAATAAGATCGTAAAAACAGGGTAATAAAAGCGAGCGTTAAAAAACGCCCGAAAGGCGATAAAGCGCCGGACATTAGCAAGCGAAAAGGGAGAGAGAGACGATTCCATATCCCATCATGGGGAGATGTCAGCAATTTGTCAAGAATTCAATGCACAGGCGACAATCTGTTTCTACCCCAGCTCGGTTCTTTTTTTCTCCCCCTGCCCTTATCAATAGTGATCGTTTATTTCAACCTGATCTGTTATCTTATGTCGTGCATTTGTAAAGCTCCTGATCTTTTGAACAGAGGTAAGCATCACGTAAAGGTTGCTGTGAAAATACGATAAGTCGAGGAGCCTTGTATACCAAGTAGCCATCAGGATACACATTTTGTCAACGACAAGCGCTACCAAACAAACAAAGACATTCACTGTCTGCCCGGGATGCGACCTGCTGCTGCATGAGATACAGCCAACGCCCGGCCATACGGTTGTCTGTCCCCGCTGCCATCGTCGTCTGCACAGAGAGCAGCCTGATTCCATCAGGCGAACCCTGGCCATAGCCGCAAGCGGCATGCTGCTGTTTCTGCCGGCAAATTTTTTACCGCTTATGAACCTTGCAGTACTTGGCCGCCGGACAGGCAGTTCACTTTTTACCGCCAGCCTCAGCATGTTTGGACAGGGCCAGCCATTTGTCGGCCTGATTGTTCTGCTGACGGGTTTTGTCTTCCCCTTACTTACCCTGTCACTGCTCTTCTGGGTCAGTGCGGGCCTGTTCATGGGCTGGAAAGCACGCTGGATGCCTGATTTTATGCGCTGGTATCAACACCTGAGTGATTGGGCCATGACAGATGTCTATCTTATTGGTGTTTTTGTAACCATTATCAAAATGAATCATACCGCTGATATTCATTTTAATACGGGCTTTTTTTGTTTTATAGGACTTGTCATGCTTACTGTTGCGGCACAGGCATCGGTTGACAAACCCCTGTTCTGGGAGCTGCTGGAAGGTAAGGAAAAGGGGCGTCAGTTGCAGGAATACAGCGTATCCACTCTGGCCCGGACAGGAAAAGAGGCTGGACTTGTCCTCTGTCATACCTGTCATAAAACACTACCGGCATCACTGCTTGCTCAGCAAAGGCGCCACCATGGAAACATTCTCTGTCCCCGATGCGGCGAAATCATGCATCCCCGCAAACAGGGAAGCATCAATCGGACCTGGGCTTTCATCTGTACAGCTATAATTCTGAGTCTACCGGCTAATCTTATGCCCATCATGGAGGTTGAATTCTTTGGACAGTCAACGACCAACACTATCATGGACGGCATTATTTTCTTTTTTCAGGAGGGCTCCTACGGTATCGGCCTCATCATTTTAACAGCGTCAATCCTGGTTCCACTTTTCAAAATAACCGGCATGATACTCATTCTTCTCTCCATACGTTATAATTGGACCAGTTGGCTCAGACATAAATCGTTTATGTTTCGTTTTATCGAGTTTATCGGCCGCTGGTCCATGCTGGATATTTTTGTGATCGCTCTGCTCTGCGCCCTTGTGCAGTTTGGTTACATATCAACAATTACGGCGGCTCCGGCAGCCCTCTATTTTACCTGTGTTGTTCTCTGTACTATGTTTGCCGCCATAAGTTTTGACTTGCGCCTGCTGTGGGACACAGAAACGACAGACCGTATCCCAGCCCGGCAAACCATTAATTCTTACCCAACCAGCCCCTGATGGAACACCCCGTACTCCTTAAACGACGAGCTTTGTCGCCAATATGGTTCCTCCCCTTTCTCGCCCTGTGCATCAGCGGCTGGCTTCTCTATTCCAGCTACCAGGATGCGGGTATCAGCATTACTATTCACTTCAAGACGGCCGAAGGCATCACTCCGGGCAAAACCAAGATTATTTACAAGGGAATCCCTGTTGGCACGGTCACAGACGTACTCATTAACCCGGATCTGGACACTGTTATTGTCCGCGTTGAAATGGATAAGGAAACACGGCCAAGCCTCGTGGAAGACACGGCTTTCTGGATTGTTAAACCTGTTGTCTCCGCGGGCAGAATAAGCGGCCTGCAGACACTTTTCAGCGGATCCTACATCTCCATCCGCCGCGGGAAGTCGACAGTTGCCCGCAGAGACTTTATCGGCTTTGAAGACCCGCCGCCGGTCACGAGTGATCTTCCGGGATTGCACCTGCGTGTGGAAAGCGATGCCCTCTACTCTTTACAGCGCCGCTCACACGTCTACAGTAAGAATTTAAAAATCGGTGTCGTGGATGATTACCACCTCAATGATGACGGAAAAATGACCATTGATATTTTTATCCGGCCTGAATTCAGCCATCTCATCCATGAAGGCACCAGATTCTGGAACGCCAGCGGTCTGTC
>QNYF01000050.1 GCA_003978695.1 Desulfobulbus sp.
CGACAAAAGGGTTCTTTACGCAACCTGGCATGCACCGTCAGCAAATCAATTCCCTCACCTTCCAGCATCAGACAAAAATCTCGGAGTTTAGTCTCGTCAAATTCCTCCCCCAGGCGTATTTTGGCTGTTAAGGGAAGAGATGTCACCCTTCTTGCCCGGGCAATGATTTCACGGACCTTGCCAGGGGCTCCCATAAGAGAGCTCCCACCCCCGCTGCGCCGAACCCGGGGAGCGGGACAGCCAAGATTCAGATCTACCGCATCTGCCTCAAGCCGATGAATCGCTTCTATTGCCGGGACAACCTGATCCACAGCCGTCACCAGTAACTGGTAGGAAATGGGACGTTCACGGGCTGTTCGAACAAGAAAGGGAGAGAGACGAGCATTCTCACGAGGAAGCTTCCTTGCCGCGAGCATCTCAGTGGAGAGTAAGCCAACCCCGCCATAATCGAGCAGTAATGTCCGTAAAGCCGAATGAGTCAATCCTGCCATAGGGGCCAGCAGAAGAGGCGGACTTATTGATAATGATTTAATTCGCAGAACTGTTTCCTTCACCCGTATTCCTTTGTATATTCTCGTTGTCACGAAAAACGGCCATAATACTTGGCCTGTAACCCTGCAGATGTACCTTAGATTCGGAGTCTCCCCATACCTGTTCATTGAGGAATGCGAAGCGTACTTGTGCAACTTACGCAGGCCCATATAAAAAAAAGGTGTAACTATTCAGCTGCACCCCATCTCGGAGTCGCGGCTTACCTGCGACAATCAGGCCGCCTCACATAGGCGGTGACATGTTATAGTTCGTTGGCCTGCTTGCCACAATATGGGGCACATCTGAACAGTTACAGACCACACGTTATGACAAAGTCTTGGTGCTACCTGAATAATTACAAAAAGGTAAGCGTAGACGCCGTGAAGTGTACCTGAAAAGTTACATTCTTTTTTTGTAAAGGCTGGGGCATTAAGCCCTCAACCATGCTGAATCAGCATTCATTTAACTTGACACTTCTCACAGTTAATAGTAAGAATGATTATCTATTAAAATTCTACTCACTTACAACAGGATACAAAAATGAACGCACCGACCCCGATGATTCGCCTGACAACCCAACGACAAATCATACTGGAAGAACTTGCCAAGGTAAAGAGTCACCCGACAGCCAGCGAATTGTACGACATGGTTCGCAAACGCTTACCCCGAATCGGCCTGGGAACAGTATACAGAAATCTTGAGTTGATGGCAGACAATGGGATGATTTTAAAAATTGAAGTCGGCGGAACTCAAAAACGTTTTGATGCCTTTACAGACCCTCACTACCATATCCGCTGTTCATGCTGCGGTAAAGTAGACGATATGAACCTTCCGGTTCTCGACGATCTGGTCAACTCTGCCGACCAGAGCAGTCCTTACCATATCATTGGCCACCATGTCGAATTTACCGGTATTTGCCCTGACTGCCAAAAAAACCAGGAAAACATAACAACTCACTGAGTTGTTCGTTAAAAAAATGGTAACTCTTCAGCTGAAGAGTTACAGACCACAGGGTATACCAAAGTCGTGGTGCTACCTGAATAGTTACAAAGTACAAAGCGGTTTGCACCACGATGGTGCAAACCGCTTTGTACTTCCCGCTTTACACAGGAGATATCGACGTTTTTTCTGCCTTAAACAGACAGCACTGAAAAAAAAACTATGTGAAAAACACTCTGCAGAAACGACGCTTACCCACTTGGAGTAAAACCTCACCCCGGGCTGGAATCTCAGTCTGGACACCTGTTACCTTCTCGCCGTCCACAGAAACCGCATTCTGCTTCACCATCCGCCGTCCGTCTGAAGTAGATTTTACCAGTTCAGCTTCTAGCAGCAATTTGGGGAGCCAGATGGAGTCACCTTCAACAGCTAGTGTTTTTTCCGGTATTTCATCAGGAAGTTCGTGCTTTTTAAAGACCTGCTCAAAATTCCGTTCAGCTGCTTCAGCCGCAACACTGTCATGAAAGCGGGTAACCAATTCGCGGGCAAGCTGCACTTTGACAGCTTTGGGATGAATCTTTCCCTGCTCCATATCCTGCTTAAGACCTGCAATCTCATCCATTGTCAGATCACTGAGTAATTCATAATAGCGAAACATCAGCTCATCACTTACCGAAAGCACTTTACCAAAAATGTCATCCGGCGATTCTGAGATACCTATGTAATTTCCCAGCGATTTACTCATCTTATTGACACCATCCAGCCCTTCAAGCAGAGGGAGAGTCAAGACGACCTGAGGCTCCTGGTTCCTGGAACGCTGCAAATCACGCCCCATAAGCAGGTTAAACAACTGATCAGTACCTCCCAGCTCAACATCAGCCTCAAGAGCTACCGAATCATATCCCTGAATCAAGGGATACAAAAACTCATGGATTGATATGGGCCTATTGGATTCAAATCGTTTCTTAAAATCATCACGTTCAAGCATCCGGGCAACGGTTAAATGAGAGGCCAGACGGATCATCTCATAGGAACTCAATTCTCCGAGCCAGGATGAGTTAAAAACCACCTTGGTTTTCTCCGGATCAAGGATTTTAAACACCTGTTCCTTGTATGTTTCAGCGTTTTGGAGAACGTCTTCACGGGTTAACGGTGGCCGCGTGTCTGACTTGCCGGTTGGGTCGCCGATGAGTCCGGTAAAATCACCTATAAGAAAATTCACTTCATGACCAAGAAGCTGAAAATGACGGAGCTTCTGCAGCAAAACAGTATGCCCCAGATGAAGATCAGGAGCCGTGGGGTCAAAACCTGCTTTAATAGTAAGCGGGGTGTTTGTCTCAATGGAGCGCTTCAATTTGGCCTCCAGATCCTCTCTGGAGATCAAATCAACACAACCCCGTTCTATGAGTTCTATCTGTTCATCAACGGATTTCATTATCTACGACGTAAAAAGTAAAAATTAGAAAAATGGTAACTGTTCAGGACCGTGGTTTAGCACGTTTTTCGCACCCCCTGAAGAGTTACGAAAAATGATTTGCTATTTTGCGTATTCCACTGCCCGGGTTTCCCGGATAACTGTTACCCGAATCTGGCCGGGATAGGTTAACTGTTCCTCGATGTTTTTGGCAATATCACGGCTCATTATGGTTGCTTCCTCATCCCGGATTTTCTGACTGTCAACAATGATGCGCAGATCACGGCCCGCCTGAATGGCATAGGACTTTTCAACGCCCGTAAACTCATTGGCAATTTTTTCCAGGTCTTCAAGACGTTTCACATAACTCTGCAGCATTTCCTTACGAGCACCTGGACGGGCACCGGACAGAGCATCGGCTGATTGTACGAGGATATCAAGAACGCTCTTAGGGGGCTGGTCTTCATGGTGAGCACCTATTGCATACACAATATCATCGGGCTCACCAAATTTTTTAGCAAGATCACGGCCTATGATGGCATGGGAACCTTCCACCTCATGATCAACAGCCTTACCAACATCATGCAACAGTCCAGCCCGTTTTGCCTTCTTCACGTCAAGGCCAAGCTCGGCTGCCATTACGCCGCAGAGAAATGCGACTTCCAGCGAATGCTGTAAAATATTCTGTCCGTAACTGGTCCGATACTTGAGACGCCCAATCAGATTAATCAGATCAACATGCATTCCATGAGCGGCAACATCAAAGGTTGCCTGTTCACCAGCTTCCTTGATTTCGACTTCAATGTCTTCTGTCACCTTTGCAACAACTTCTTCAATGCGGGCAGGGTGAATACGTCCATCAGAAATCAGTTGAATAAGTGCCAACCGGGCAATTTCTCTCCTCACAGGATTAAAACCGGAAAGGATGACGGCCTCTGGAGTATCATCAATTATGATATCAATTCCGGTGGCTGCCTCAATGGCGCGAATATTACGCCCCTCACGCCCTATTATCCTCCCTTTCATGTCTTCGCTCGGGAGGGGCACCACCGAAACTGCCTTTTCCGCTACGAATTCGGTGGCACAGCGAGAAATAGCCAGGGCCAAGATTTCGCGAGCCCGACGGTTGGCCTCTTCCCGAGTCTCACTTTCTACCCGCATGAGGATCCGAGCCGCCTCTTCTTTGGCCTCTTCTTCGGCCTTCTTAAGCACGATC
>QNYF01000029.1 GCA_003978695.1 Desulfobulbus sp.
CCGGGAGTTTGCTCCTTACGTCGGCATAACCTGGAAACACCTCTATGGAGACACCGCAGATTTTGCAGAAGCTGAGGGAGAGGACAGAGACGATGTCCGGTTTGTTATTGGCCTCAGAGCCTGGTTTTAGGACTGATGCTCAGTATATTAGCCAGGTTCTGGACGTTGATAATCGTTTAAGATCTGGTTTTAAATCCAAGGTTTGTCAAACCAGTTGTGGAATCATACATCAAAATTTTGCGTCTTGATGATGCTCAATGTTTGATACACAAGTCTTTTTACAGCAAACCACCTTTTCTTCGGCTATGAAAAAGGGTATGAGAAAATGGAAAAAAGGTGGTTCTGAAGAGTTACGGAAAATGTTTTTTCGCCCGATTTCTGCGTTATGCTCAAAAAACTTCACAAGCCTTGATTGATTTCGGGCGAAAATTCTCATTTTTCAAGGTCACCTTCAGTTAACAGCAGGGGCCTTCAATACCCAGCAGCTCGTTGATAACAGCGCGTACGCATCCCTCGCCAGCCTCCACGGTAATGGCTTTTGCCGGGCAGTTGCGCATGCAGGCGCCGCACTCCATGCAGTGATTTCTTGCCACCATTCTGGCCTTATGTTTTCCGGTAAGGGAAAAAACACCATGGGGGCAGACAATGGTGCACAGGCCGCAGCCAATACATTTTTCTTCGTCAAACTCCAGGGAGACGACATCTTCAAAGTATTGAAATCTTATCATTATTTTTTCCTGTATATCTTAATGCATCCGTAATGCTATTCCCCAACTGATGATACCCGCAACAAGACTGAAAAACTGCAGGGGCATAGCCCTGAGCATTTCTTTTTTGACGCCATTGAGTGAGGTAAAGGTTGATGCGCCAGTAAACGCCATGCCCAGCCAGGAAGACACAGCCAGGGTCAGCAGCAGCCAGGATATCTGCTCAAGTAAATTGTACCCTCGGAAAAAAACGGTACCAACCGCAAAAAGGGGAATAAAAAGGGCAAGACCGGCAACAGCTCCTTTGCAGCTGAATGCTCGTCCTGGCAGCCAGGGAAGAAACAGTGGAGTCAGGACAGTGCCGCTGAAAATGCCGACCAGCACCGCAATGCCTGGTGGCAGGCCATGGACAAGGGCATCCCTAAAAAAAGAACCTCTGCCGGCAACCCCCGCAATAAGGAGGAAAAAAAGTATGAGGGGAATCCCCTGTTTAAGCCCCTGCATGATCTCTACGGGTATCAGGACAATGCGTTCTTGCAGGGGAAATGTTTTGCTTCGCATTGCCGGGGTTGCCTGCAGACCATTATCAAGAAATTCCGGTAAATCCTTAAGCAATATCGGGCCATAGATCACCTTGAAACCGGAATATTTTCTTACCTCATGGGCGGCAAGCCCCGGTGCTCCGAGCTGGGGAACGATCAGGCTATGGTGAGTGACGATTTTATCCAGCCTGGAGGCCTTGATGCGGTCAAGCATTTCCTCGGTTCCAAATGTCCCTTTTCCGGCAGCGCACCAGACATTAATCCCCTTGGTGTCGAGAATCAAAAGCCAGCCGTTTCGTCCTGTAAGAGTCTGTCTGAGCAGATCAAAACTCATTTTATAGTTGGCCCCAACAAAAACCGTGCTGTCTGCATCCGGGCTGCCTACCGCATACAGGCCAGGCTCCACCGTGAAATGATCCCGGCCTATATTCCAGCGCACCAGATAATGACCGTGTTTATCCTCAGCTGTCAGTTCAGTTGCAACCTGCGGCACCGACCCCACAGGAGTGGACACCGCTCCCTGGACAAAGGGTTGATCAGAAGACGGAATTTGAAATTCTCCCGCTCCTTCGGGGACCTCTTTGGCCATCGGCAGGAAGGTCATAATGGTATCCGGAGCCTGTGTACTCATGATTTGTTGTTGATTTTGATTTCAGCCATGGATTGCAGTTGTACGGGGGCACTGCTTTCACAGGCGCCACCGCATCCGCATGCTGTATTGGCTGTGTCCGGGCTGGCATGATCATGACCATGGTGATTATGGCTGTGGGTGTGATCGCTTGCGCAGGAATCCGAGGAACAACCGCATCCTGATCCCTTGCCCATCCAGCCCAGTGTAATGGCGTAGAGCGGTCGGATGGAAAGGCCCAGCAGCAGCAGGGTTGCGGCCAGCATCAGTTTGTGGGGAAGAATCTCAGCTGCCTGCCCCACAACGGCAACCGCTGAAATGCCAAGGCCTGCATATATTGCATCAACTGCCAGACCGCAGAGAACGCTGACAATGGCAATCGTTGCCAGGTAAAGCACAGTCGCCCTTTTGCCGAGCAAACCGATGAGCACGGAAAGGGAGGTAATATTTGTAGCCGGGCCGACCAGGAGAAAGACAAGAGCAGTCCCCGGGCTGACTCCTTTCATGATAAAGGCTGCCGCAATAGGGGTAGAGGCCGTGGCGCAGATATAAAGAGGAATGCCAAAGGCCAGCATGAGCAGCATGGACGAGAGGCCGCCCCCAAGATGTCGACTGATCAAACTGGCCGGGACAAAAGCGGTGACAATACCGGCCAGGAGAAGTCCCACAAAAAACCAGCCTGCAAGATCGGCCCAGAGATCTGTGGCACCATAGTGGATGCCTTTGCCAATTTTGTCGATAAGGCTGTGGTGTCTTTTATGTTCTTCCGGCGGACAGTTTTCGCCGTCGCAGCAGTTATCCA
The DNA here is from genome assembly GCA_003978695.1 of Desulfobulbus sp. Taxonomy (GTDB): domain Bacteria; phylum Desulfobacterota; class Desulfobulbia; order Desulfobulbales; family Desulfobulbaceae; genus Desulfobulbus_C. The sequence goes on from QNYF01000029.1 coordinate 2,680, forward strand.
CAGGACAGCTGAGATCCGGAGAACTGGCCGGTTGCTTTTCCGGAGGATTAATGAAGTTTTCAGCAGTACCTGCCACAAAAGCAGAAATAAAAGCGGAAACAGGCCGGGCAATGGTGAGAACAGGGTCAAGCAGAGCCCATGAAATGGAAATGGAGTCAACCCCTGATTCCGGAGTCGAAATCAAAAAAGCTGTGGTGGCGCCATTGTTGGCACCCTGTTTCTTCAGCGAGGCTGCAGCTGGAAGCACCCCGCATGAGCAGAGTGGAATCGGAATACCCAGCAATGCTGCCTTAAAAACCGAGCTGAAGCGGCCTGTGCCAAGATGATTGGCCACGTATGCCGGAGAAAGAAACATCTTGAGCAGGCCGCCGACCAGCAGGCCAAACAGAATAAAAATAGAGGACTCAAGCAGCAACTCCCAGGAGGCAAGCAGGGAGGTTATTATATAATGTAACATAGCACCACTCCTTAAGTATCTTCTCTGAGGTGTTGAAGGGCAAGGCGTATGAGTTCGCTTACATGATCATCATCGAGCCGGTAATACAGAACAGGTCCCTCCCGGCGACTGGCCACCAGATGCAGTTGTCTGAGCCTGCGCAGTTGATGACTGATCGCAGACTCTGTCACCCCGATAAACTGAGCAAGGTCGCAGACGCACATCTCCTGATTATTTAACGCCCATAAGATACGCAGCCTGTTGGGATCACCCATGGCCTTGAACAGGGCCGCCATTCTTTCGTTTTCCCTGGTATCAAGAGCCTTGTCAGCGGCAAGAGTAATTCTGTCCTGATGAATACAGCGGCATTGACATTGTTCGTCCGGAGAAGGCATATTCTTTCCCTTAGTCGTTTTATCATTTGATCATTTGTTCAGATGATAAAACGGGTGGTCTTTTTTGTCAAACTTTTATAGAATATTTTTCCATGGTATAATGATTTCAAACAGTGTGAATGTGTAGTAATGCGGGTGATCGTCACTGTTATGATTGAAGATAATAAAACAAAGAGGAATCATGGAAACACTAATAAGGATGGCTATAGCTTGGGGTCCACTAATAATAATTATCTTAATATGGTTCTATTTTGCCTCTAAAATGGCTAATAAAAATAAAGTACGTATTGATGATTACACCGAATTAATTGAAAGACAGAATACATTACTTGAAAAAGCAGTGACAGCCTTGGTGGCTATTGAAGGAAATACTCGCAAAGTTGCCACCCAAGATAGTAATGAAAATTAAAACTTAAACCCAAGTTATAAACTTCATAATCACACAACAACTAACTGAAAACAAATATAAAAATATCATAACAAGTCGCTGCAAGGGGCCGGCGTGCAGCGCGGTTTTCGGAGTTCACTCTTGCTGCCAAAATCCCAGGTTACTAATAGTTCAGTGCTGCAAATCTCCGC
>QNYF01000076.1 GCA_003978695.1 Desulfobulbus sp.
AGCGTATGTGATTGTGTTGGCAAACCCGGGGATTTCTGTGTCAACAAAATGGGCCTACGATACTTTTGCGTTGACATCAGAGAAAAATATTTTTAACCTATATAGTTCGCAAAAAGAAAATCAGGATTCTTCAGCCGATGTACCCTTTGTGGTACGTCCTTTTTCTCCGGAGGGACTGGCGAATGATCTTGAGAGAGTGACATCTGAAAAGTTTAGCGTTATCAACGAGATAAAGGAAGAAATGCTTGCTGGCGGAGCAGCCGGAACTCTGATGTCCGGGTCCGGGCCAACAGTATTTGGCCTGTTTCCCAAAGAGAACCCTGAACAGGCAAAAGCGTGTTGCAGGAAATTGATGCACGAATATGATCAAGTGTATTTAGTTAATCCTCTTACCTCTTACCTGATAAGGCAAAGGATTGAGTGGATTTTACAGGGAAGTTTACTATGGACTGGGGCGTCGTCAAGCGGTAAGACACAAGGTTTTGATCCTTGCATTCGGGGGTTCGAATCCCTCCGCCCCAGCCAGTTTTGGCCGTAACTGCAGTTATCTATTTCATTGTAATGAAACGAGGCGTTGAATATGCCAAATATAATTAAGGTTTTTACCGGTAACGCTAACCCGGCCATTGCTCAGGAAATCTGTAACTATCTTGATCTTCCTTTAGCTGAAGCAGAAGTAAAGCAGTTTAGTGATGGGGAAATTTCTGTAGAAATTGGTGAGAATGTACGTGGTGCTGATGTGTTTGTCATCCAACCGACCTGCACGCCGGTGAACGACAATTTAATGGAATTGATCATAATGGTGGACGCGCTGCGAAGAGCATCAGCAAGGCGCATTACCGCAGTAATACCTTATTATGGTTATGCCCGTCAGGATCGAAAAGTTCGGCCAAGAGTACCCATAACCGCCAAGGTTGTGGCTGAAATGTTAATGGCTGTTGGCACCAGAAGGGTACTCTGTATGGATTTACACGCTGGACAGATCCAGGGATTTTTTAATATTCCTGTTGATCATCTCTATTCCGCTCCGGTTCTGCTCAAACATATTCGGGCCAACTTTGATGATGTGGTCATGGTATCTCCTGATGCCGGCGGTGTGGAAAGAACACGCGCCTTTGCAAAACGTCTCAATGCAGACCTGGCAATTATTGATAAACGCCGTGAACGCGCCAACGAGTGCGAAGCCATGCACGTTATTGGTGATGTTGACGGGAAAACAGCTATTCTGCTCGATGATATGGTCGACACAGCCGGGACGTTATGCGGCGCAGCGTCCAGACTTAAAGAGCGGGGAGCCAAAGAGGTCCATGCCTGTTGTTCCCATGCGGTTCTGTCTGGACCTGCTATTGAACGGATTAATGATTCCGAGATTAAATCATTGGTTGTGACAAATTCTATCCCTCTTGGTAACAAAGGGGAACGATGTGATAAAATTACAGTGCTGTCGGTAGGAGAATTACTTGGAGAGGCTATCAGCCGTATCCATTCTGAAGATTCCGTCAGTTATCTTTTTGTTTAAAATTTGAGTAAGAGTCAAGCGAGACTATCTTTGAAAGAATCCCGAAAAACGGGAGGAGGAAGACAATGATACAGGTTGATATTCCGGCAGCAGTACGTACGGTTTTTGGAAAAGGCGAGAACCGCCGCCTGCGTATGGAGAAAAAAACGCCGGCTGTAGTATATAGCAAGGGAGAAGATGCTGTCGCCCTGCAGTGTGATGAGGGTACTTTGTATAAGAACCTGTTGTTTATCCATGGTCGTAATGCCGTGGTCACTCTTGATGTCGAAGGAGACAGTAAAGGGAAGCGTCATGTGCTTGTTCAGGAAATCCAAAAGGATCCGGTTGTTGAACGTTTACTGCATGTTGATTTTTTCGAGATAGCTCTTGATGAACCCGCTGATTTTATTGTTCCTTTGAAGTTTACCGGAGTCGCCAAAGGTGTTGATCTTGGCGGTGAACTCCAGGTGGGCCTGAACAGTGTTACTTTAAATGGCTGCCCATTGGACATCCCGGATGAGATCGAGATCGATATTACTGGCCTTGAGCAAAATGGTGACCCCATTAAGTGTTCAGACCTCCCGTTGCCGGCCAACGTGAGCATGAAGAATGATCCCGCAAGCCGTTGCGTCTGGGTAGTTTAAATAACGGATAAGGGTATATTTTCCAGATGGAGACATCTGGCAACTGAGGTGTAAGGAGTCGAAAGGGGGGATCTTTTCGACTCCTTTTCGTTTGCAGACGAGAACCAGGCATTTGGAAAGGGAGCATTTCATGAGCGATTCCGGTTATCTTGTTGTCGGTCTTGGAAATCCTGGCCGAAAATATGAGTTGACCAGACATAATGCCGGGTTTCTCGCAATCGATTATTTTGCGGACCAGCATGGCTTTGCTTTGAACTCACGCAAATGGCAAGCGGAATTCTGCCGAGTCAGATTTTGTGGTGTATCATTGCTTCTTGTCAAGCCACAGACATTTATGAACAAATCAGGTTTGTCTGTTGCCCGATTTGCGGATTTTTACAAAATTGAACCGGATAGAATTCTTGTCATTCACGATGATCTTGATTTGCCGTCAGGGAGAATAAAAGTGGTTGCCAGGGGAGGGGCAGGAGGTCACAATGGTATTCGATCAATTATTTCTCACCTGGGTATGTCTGATTTCACCCGCCTGAAAATTGGCATCGGTCGACCATCAAGAAACGACAGGGGACAGGGAATACCTGTGGACCGATATGTGCTTTCATCGTTTAGTGATGCGGAACTTTCTCTCTTTAACGACAGGCTTTCCCTTATAGATGAAGCTATTGATCTTTTACTTGCCAAAGGTGTTGTTGAATGCATGAACAGCATTAATGGACGTTAAATGAGGAGAAATTTTATGATTATTACGGGTTTTGAATAGCACAAGTCCTGTTTTTGCGAAATTTTTTAAAATAGAGTATAGTTTAAGGTTGTGGATTCAGATTTTTAAAAAATGGATAATGGGTTGTCAGGTAGAGTTATGAGTGAAGGTGAAGCAGGTCCGGTGTTTGCAGCAGGTGATATGGCAGTTTATCCAGCCCATGGTGTGGGGCGGATCGAGGCCATAGAAAAGCAGAATATTGGCGGGGTTGATCAGGCGTTTTACGTCATGAAGATTCTCAACAATGATATGACAATCATGATTCCAACGGCAACAAGTAATAACGTTGGGCTTCGAGCAATTATTTCAAAAGACGAAGTGAAAAAAGTTCTGGATATTTTGAAAGAACGTGACATTAAAATCAGTTCGCAGACCTGGAACCGTCGTTATCGTGATTATATGGAAAAGATCAAAACCGGATCTGTATATGAGGTAGCGGCCGTGCTGCGTGATCTTTTTCTTCTGCAGGTGGATAAGGATCTTTCGTATGGCGAACGAAAGATGATGGATACTGCAAAAAGTCTGCTGGTAAAAGAGATTTCACTTGCCAGAAAAGTGGATGAAAAAAATGTAGAAAATCAGATTGAAAAATTGTTCAGCTGAAATATTTATTTTCTGTTGTCCCTGATGACGGAGCAGTAGAGTTGGCTGCCTCCCCTGTAGAAAAAAAATATCATTTCCTCATCACGGAAAACCAGGCAGGCTTCCGCCTTGATCATTTTCTGGTTCGTAATATCCTTGACAGTTCCCGGTCAATGCTTGGCAGATGCATCCGTTCCGGCCTGGTGGTGGTAAACTCTCAAGTCGTTAAACCCGGCTATAAAATTCATCCCGGTGATGTAATTCATGTTGAGATTCCCCAGGAACAGGAATCCCATTGCGCAGCCCAGCCAGTTGCCTTTGATATTTTGTATCAAGATGATTTTCTTGCCGTAATCAGTAAGCCGCCAGGGCTTGTTGTTCATCCCGCAGCAGGTCATAGAGATGGTACGCTGGTCAATGGTCTGTTGTATCATTTTTCTCATCTGCCCGAGCTTGATAATAAACGTCCCGGTATTGTCCACCGGCTGGATAAAGACACATCCGGCATTATGCTTGTGGCAAAAACAGAAAAAGTCCAACGGAAACTTACAGCGGCCTTTAAGGATCGACAGATTCATAAATCATATAGGGCTATACTGTTACGGAATCCTCCTGAAACAACAGGTCGGATTGTCCGGCCCATTGGCAGACATCCTGTGAACCGGAAAAAAATGGCTGTAAACGAGAAAAAAGGCCGTTACGCTGCTACCCGCTGGAAGATACTTGAAACGTTTTCCAACGGACTGTGTTCCTC
>QNYF01000150.1 GCA_003978695.1 Desulfobulbus sp.
GGGAGATCGGGGGACACCATACCTATCTTTACTCCGGCTCCGGCGGCAACCTGATGGTCAAAGGACGGCACCACCTGCCATCCTCTCCGCGTACCCCAGCGCACTGTCGCATAAGGTGCTGTTATGTCTCAATGGCCCAGCCGACTGGCACGGAGCCGAACACACCACCCCACTCCCCGGCCACTCCAAGCCCTGATTACAAAAAAAAGCCACGTAGCATAATTGCCTTATGCGAGCGAACCGGCCGGCGGACTGTTTGCGGTTTTTTCTTTTAATCGCAAACAGTGTGACGTCCAGGAAGCGGTACAATGCGCACCGACATAAACACTGAAATCGGCGCGTAAGGGTGGGCGGGGAAAATTATGGGGACACTCTGCCGTTTCCATTGCCATAGGGCGGGATTCCCCATCAGCTTCCTTCATACTGCATGCGTCGATACTGGATAGCCTCGGCGATGTGGGGGGAGGTTATCTGCTCCAATACCTCCAGGTCGGCGATGGTGCGGGCGATCTTGAGTATTCTTGTATAAGCCCGGGCAGAAAGCCCGAGCCGTTCAATGGCCTGGTGCAACAGGCGGGTGGAATGTTCATCAAGCTGGCAGTGGCGTTTAATCAGTTTCGAGCCCATCTGTGCATTGCAGTGGACAGCTTGATCATCGGCAAAACGGCGGCTTTGAATCCGGCGGGCTCCATTGACCCTCTTTCTGATTGTTTCGGAACTCTCTCCCGGTTCTGCCCGTTCAATATCCTCAACCCGCACCGGCGGAACTTCCACCTGGATGTCTATCCGGTCAAGCAGGGCCCTGAAGGCCTGGATCGGTAACGCTGGATCTGCACCGCCGTGCAGGAGCATTCCTTGCGCGGATCACCGAGATTCCTACAGAAACACAGCCCTGTAACTGTTCAGGCGTGCCTTGGATCATTCATTTAAGACTGTGAAGCGTACTTGCGCCCACTTACGCAGGCTAAAATGGATGATGAGGTATGCGTAGACTCCGTGAGGTGCTCTTGAAGTGTTACATTTGAGATTGAGAGAAATAAATGCAGTGATGGCAGGCAAGCCGACAGTAGTATCATGGAGGTTCAGCTCTCTCTTTATGTCTGAAATTCATTGCAGAGAGTAAGGAGGGTTGAAAAGAGTTGAGGCCGCTTCCTGGTCTTTTTTTAGACCTGGAGCAGAATGGTTTTCACAGAAGAGCTGTTTTTTGCTATTATACTATTGAGCGTGAATTGTCTGAGCTGATTGATTTTCCACAATCTGTAAATGACCGATAAGACACAGTCGTCGGGATGGCGAAAACCACCAGTCGCATGAATGAGCAGGGGATGCATGAAGCAGAAAAACCCTTTTTTTCTCAAAGAATACTCCATAGATGAGCCGTATTGCGGCAGAAATGAGGAACAGAAAGATTTAGGAGATTATGCCAGGGAGCTTAAGCATACGGTTCTCTATTCTCCAAGGCGTACTGGCAAAACCGCTCTTATTAAAAGAGTTCAGAAGACTCTTTCCCAAGAGGGAGCGGTATGCATTTATGTTGATTTTTTCGGCGTTGTTTCCGTGGATGACATCGCTGTTCGTCTGGCTCAAGCTGTATTTGCTGAAACACGCTCGCGGGAAACTCTTTTCAGAAGAGCTGTCAAGGCCATAGAGTGTTTTCGACCCATTACAGATAATAATCCATTGCAGAGCGAAAAACAGGCCGACACAGGGGTGGAACTGGCGCAGGGACAAGTGTCCGGGATGGATTTGCTGGAAAGTGTTTTGAGATCTTTGGGGAAGTTTATATACGAGAGTAGTGAGTTGGTCCATTTTGCTCTTGATGAATTCCAGGAGATTACAACTCTTGCCAAAGCAGAACAGATTGAAACACTTCTTCATGACCACATACACAGGCACGCTGCAGCCTATACTTTTATCGGAAGCCGACGAACGGTCCTCTGCCGGATGTTTACAACAGCATCCCGGCCTTTTTTTCAGGAGGCAGTGCTTGTTGAATTACCCGGAGTTCCAGCAGGAAAAATGGCATCATTTATTGCCCGGCAATTTGCATCTCAAGGCAAAATATGTGACCCGGAAATCGCGGAACAGCTGGTATCTGCTGTGTCCTGCTTCCCCTATTATTGTCGAAAACTCGCATGTATTGTTTTTGAGTATTCCCATAACGAAGTAACAGCCGAAGATGTAGAAAACGGTATATCTCTGCTCCTGATGTATGAAGAACCCTTTTTTGAAGGGGTTTTTCTTGGCTTGGCTCCCGGACAGATAGCCCTGTTACGAGCCATCGCCCGGGAACCGGTGAAATCAATTTTTGCCAAGGATTTTTTACGGCGTCACCGGTTGGGATCAATAGGGGGGGCACAGGGCGCAAGGAAAAAAATGGTGATGCTGGATATGATAGAATTTCGTCAGCAAAAGTGGTGGATTGTTGACCCTGTACTCGAACAATGGCTGGTCAAAAATAGAGTTCACGCCTGCTGAAGACACCATTCACAAGAGCAACAGGAGCGTGCCAAATACTCTGTTTAACTCGTCAGGTGGGTGCTGAAACTTGAAAACCACCGGCCTGCAACTGTTTAAGAGTGCCTCAGGGATTCTACCCGTACCTGTTCATTTAATTAAGACTGTGAAGCGTACTTGTGCCGCTTAAGCAGGCTAAAATGAACAAAAATGAGGTTTGCTGAATAGCAACTATGTTATGATTCGCTGCGCAGGGAGCCTGTCCCAGGGTCTTGCTATTTTACCAAGGAGAATATCCCTGAAATGGTGAGCCGAAACAGGTGGACTGAAAAAATACCCCTGCATTACCGTGACATTTCGTAAGCCAAGAAAGGAGATTTGTTCTTCATCTTCAATGCCTTCGGCAACAATTCCAAGTTTCATACTCTGAGCCATGGCAATAATGGCCTCAACCAGTGCCCGACTGTGTTTGTCTTTTTTCAGGTCATGGATAAAACTTCGGTCAATTTTTAAAACCTGCAGGGGAAAACGTTTCAAGTAGCTGAGCGAAGAGTACCCTGTTCCAAAGTCGTCAAGGGAGAGACTTATCCCCCGATCATAAAGGCTTTTGAGAATATCATAAGGTTGGTCTGAGTCTTGGAGCAACAGGCTCTCAGTGATTTCTAATTCAAGGCAATCATGGGGAAGACCACTTTCTGCAAGAGCCTGATCAACAGTTTTTATCAATGAGCCGGTGCGGAATTGCTGCGGGGAAACATTCACTGAAACCTGGAGTTGCTTACCCAGTTCTGTTTGCCAGTACATCGCCTCCCTGCAGGCCGCGTCAAGCACCCAGGAACCGATACTCTCGATAAATCCCATACTCTCTGCCAAATGGATGAATCGGTTTGGGGGGACGCTTCCCAGCTCGCTGTTATCCCACCGTAACAGAGCTTCTGCTCCGACCATCCGGCTTTTACGTATGTCAATTTTCGGTTGGAAATAGAGGCTGAGTTCTTCTTTGACAAGAGCGTTACGCAGGTGGCTGATAATAGTCATCTGTTCTTCAGCGTCTTTGCACATATCTTTTGAGAAAAAACAAAACTTGTTACGTCCCGATTCTTTGGCTTGATACATTGCCATATCAGCGTATTTCATGAGCGGTTCGAGTGAATCACCATCATCTGGAAAAATACTGATTCCTATACTGAGAGTAGAAAATAATTCACGTTCGTCAACGACAAAGGGTTGCTGGAATGCTTCAACCAGTTTTTCAGCAACCATACTTGCTGCGCCTGCGCTCTGCAGGCCTTCGAGAAGAACGGTAAACTCGTCGCCACCGGTACGGGCCGGGACATCACTTTTGCGCAACAGGTTCCTTATTCGCTCTGCTGTCAGCTTCAGAACTTCATCGCCAATACGATGGCCCAGAGAATCATTTATTGTTTTAAAGTTATCAAGATCAAGAAAGAGTACTGCCAGCTTTTCTTTTTTTCGCTTGGCTCGTGTAAAGGCGGTAGTGATAACCGATTGGATATA
>QNYF01000154.1 GCA_003978695.1 Desulfobulbus sp.
GCAACCATGAAAAAGCCCTGTCGACGAATACGCGACCTTGACATTCAGCGTACATGCACTGTACAATTTTACACATGAAAAAGAAACTCACTCCGCCTCAGAAGACCATCTTGCAGAAGATCAGAAATGCCATAACAGCCAATCCGTTTTCCCGCCAACGCCTGCTGGCAGATTGCGCCATAAGCGAGTTGCCTCCTACAGCATCAAACAAAAAAATACTTTTGGCAGCCAAGAGCAAGGCAGAGGAGATGGGCAGAGAGTTTATGCCCAAACAGAAGACCGTTGCCGCGCATTATGACGATAACACCTGCCGGCTCATTGACGGCCTGTTCCTTTTTATCACCTTTCACCGTTATCTCAATCAACTTGACCTTCACATCAAGGCCCAGGAAAAACAAGACACCCCCCTCCCCTTGAGCTGCGCAAAAGAGATGCTCAGAGATCTTGAAAAATTTGGCTACAGCACTCAGGAATCTGCCCGCCATATTGCCATCTTCTTTCAGATGCGACGGGCTTTTTATTTTATCAACACCACACTTCCGGGTGACTGCCCCTGCATGAAAGCACTTCGCTGCAGGTTATGGAACAATATTTTCACCCATGATACCGGGCTGTATGTAGATTTACTCTGGAACAGAATGGAGGATTTTTCCACCATCCTGGAGGGAGAAACAGGCACAGGAAAAGGTGTTGCAGCCGCAGCCATTGGCCGGTCCGGGTATATCCCCTTTGATCTGAAAACGCATCGTTTCAAAGAAAGTTTTACCCGTGCATTTCTGGAAATCAACCTCTCACAGATACCGGAACAACTGATAGAATCAGAGTTGTTTGGTCATACCCGGGGCGCATTCACCGGGGCAACTGCTGACCATGCTGGTATTTTTGCCAGATCCAGCCGATACGGCGCAGTTTTTCTTGACGAAATAGGCGAACTCTCCCCGCATATTCAGGTAAAACTCCTTAAAATTCTTCAGGAAAGAATATTTACTCCGGTGGGCGGCACGAAAACTCAAAAATTCTCAGGCAGGGTGATTGCGGCCACCAATAGGGATATCAGCCAATTACGACAGCAGGGTAAATTTCGTGATGATTTTTACTACCGGCTCTGCTCAGACACCATCACCATCCCGCCGTTACATACCCGGCTCCGGGAAAATCAGGAAGAGCTTTGCCTGCTTACAGTTCACCTGCTCGAACGGATAACAGGCAAGAAGAGCGTGAAACTTAAGGAAAAGGTTTTGGCTGCCTTAAATGCTTCTCTGCAAACCACTTACCGCTGGCCCGGGAATATCCGGGAACTTGAACAGAGTATACGCAGGATTTTACTCTCAGGCCAATACATCCCTGATACAAAGAAACAAGGCAATGACCAGATGGAGCTGTCACAGGCGCTTGAACAGGAAAGACTCACCATCACTGACCTGACCCGCCGCTATTGCGACCAGCTCTATAGTCGCCACGGAACATATCAGGAGGTGGCAAGAATCACCGGGCTCGACAGAAGAACAGTAAAAAAATATCTGGATAAAGAATGAGGTTGCAGAACCTTACTCACAAAAGCGCAATGCTTCTGAGGCAATGCGCATATGCTCTTTTTCCGCCTGGGCAATGGCCAGAAAAGGTTCTTCCATGGCTGTTCCGGCAAAACGATGTCCCATGGCTCTATACAGATCATAGGCGGCAAACTCAACAGCCAGAGCCATTTCCAGGACATCCAGACAGTTATCTCCTGAAAATTCCCCTAGCCGGGAAACCAAAGTCTCAACCCTTTGCCCTCCTTCCACAATATCACCAGGGAGCTTTTCATACAAATCTGTAAAGGCAGGCAAATTATCCTCTTCTTGCTCCAGAAAAGAATAGAGCAGCCGGGCATGCCCCTCTTCTGCCCTTGCCAGCAATTCAATGGGACGGGCAAAGGCAGCCTCTGAATGATGAGAAAGGATTGCATTGTAAAACCTTGCAGCCCCCCTCTCAAGATTCATCCCCTGTCGCAATAAATCAGCAAGGGTGGCATTGTTATCCACTTCAAATACCTCAAAATGAGGAAGATCCGGCACCGTGTGGTGATTCCAGCCCAGTATGCCGCCGGTAAGATTATAGACAGTGTCTGCGCAGTGGGGATTATCAGTAAAGAACAAGGCCGCAGCCTGCGACCGCTTACCGGAACGTCAGTAGAAAATGACATCCCGGTCACAGGGCAGCTCGGCCATGCGGGCAGACAACTCGGCAAGAGGGATAAGATTGGCTCCAGGTATGTGGCCGCCCGCATACTCTTTGACCTGTCGCACATCGATCAGAACGTAATCCTGTTCATGGTGACCGGCAAAATATTCGCGCAACTCATCAGCTGAAATATTCACATAATCCTGCATAACGCCCCTCCTCTTTACGTTGAAGATGTACCCTGGAAGCATTCTGCTGCCACACCTAACCTGAACAGTTACAAATCAGATATGGAGCAGATATTTTGCTACACCGAAAAATAATGTAATACCAAGTACATCAATGGTGCTGGTTATAAACGGGCCAGTGGCAATGGCCGCATCAACGTTAAAGCGTTTCAGCAGCATGGGAACAATGGTACCAACGGTTGCAGCCATAAACATAACAGCTGACACAGAGATTCCCACGACAAGCCCCAGGTAGGCAGGGTTTGCATATTGAAAGGAGGCCAGCAAACCAAGGAGCAGGCCAAACAAGACGCCAAGGACAATACCTACCAGAGATTCCTTGCCGATGATCTGAAAGAAATGGTTCATATTCACCCGGCCGGTGGCCAGACCACGGACAACAATAGTTGAAGACTGGGTCGCAATATTGCCGCCCATGCCGGCAATGATGGGCATAAAGGACGCCAGTGCCAGCACCTTTTGCAATTCCGGCTGAAAACTGTTGACAATAAACATGGCACACACCCCACCTACCCAGGAGGCAAACAGCCAGGGGGCGCGGAGCAGAATCTTCTGATGCAGAGGTTTGAGCAGAATCTCATTATCCTTACCAGCACCAGCCATCTGGAGAAAATCCTCTGTGGCCTCTTCACGGATAACATCAATAATGTCATCAACAGTAATAATTCCGACTAAATGAAATGTTGCATCTACGACGGGCAGAGCCAGCAGATTATACTGGGAGACAATATGGGCAACTTCTTCCTGGTCTGTATCGGTGGTCACCGAGATGACATTGGAATTCATTATATTTTTTAATTGCCGGTGCATGGGGTGCATGAGCAGTTCACGAAGAGACAGTACGCCAACCAACTGACCTTCCCCGTGGGTAATATAGAGATAAAATACCATCTCTTTATCTTCACTGCGTTTCTGCACCTTCTGAATGGCCTCTTCCACGGTGAGGGCTTCATCCAGATACATAAAATCCGGAGACATAATACCACCGGCAGTTTCCGGATCGTACTTGAGCAGCTCCTCGACCTCGTTACGATCGTCTGTTTCCATATGAGTACGGATCTCGACGGCAATATCGTTTGGCAGAGCTTCCAGAAGATCGGCAGCGTCATCAGAGGCCATATTTGTGACCACATCCGCCATGTAGGAGGGGGAAAGATCTTCAACCAGCTCAACCATAATGGCTTCATCAAGCTCACTGAGAAAATCCGCGGTGAGATCAGTGTGGGCAATAATTTCAAAAATTGATTTTTGATCGCCAATTGGCAATGAGCGAAAAACCCAGGCCAGATCAGCAGGGTGAGTTTTTTCGATGAGCTTTTGAATATTTCCGGTTGCCCCTCTACGATGGAGGCGGCGAAGGGTATCAAGGAGAACCTTGCCCTCAAAACCTATCATTTCACGTTTTGACGCCTTTGCCATAGACCCACCTGGAGTAATCAAGCTGTTTATCGGCCATCAACCATGTGTTCGCCCGACACCTGACACAGCTGTTTCGCTGAAAGAATAAAAAACAGGCCAGAATAAAAAACAGGCCAGACACCCGGCCAAAACGGCCATAAAGGGCGTATGAATTCCCTATTTATTATGTACAATTGTTGTAACTATTCAGGAACACCTCACGGAATCCTCGCTTACCTCCTCGTCCATTCAAGCCTGCGAAAGTAGCACAAGTACGCTTCACAGTCTTTAATGAACAGGTAAACGTAGACTCGAATCTAAGTCACTCCTGAACAGTTACAGGACAGTGGTTCTGCACGTTTTTCGCACCCATCTGAACAGTTACAGACCACAAGTTATGCCAAAATCGTGGTGCTACCTGAATAGTAACCAAATTTTTTATAGTACCGGACAACCAAGAAAGATGTCAAACACAAAAAACGTAATGAGGATGCAAGACAAAGAGAATCATGCCCATCAACCGAGGACA
>QNYF01000013.1 GCA_003978695.1 Desulfobulbus sp.
TCCCTTCTGTTTCCAATTATTGAAAATAATCTTTCACCATCTCCTCCATACCTCCTGCAACCGAGACAAAACACTCCCATTTCCAGAAACTTCTTTCTATGGTCTTCCGTTCCATACAATCAAATGGATATGTGATTACCACTCATTCTCAGCCAACTTTATAATGTGGCCCAGGAGTGACTTTTGTCGCAAAAAAGTCGGTCGTGAACGAAAAAAGCATCACTGGCCAGCCAGCATAATTCGCGGCTGAAACCGCGCTCCACGGCTCTGTGGCAATATACGTTAAAGATGACTGAATTTCTTTGGTAATCACAAATGGATAAGAAGGAAAATTGCTCTTGTCATATGGTTATACAAGCTCAAAAACACATGTAATCCTGATATAATTGACCGCTCCAACGCTATCCTTTTGAAAACGTCCAACATAAAAAAAATGGAAATATAGCAGGTGAGGATAATGAGCCTTAGAAAGCAAAAAGCAGAGTCCGGCTTACTTTGCCTTTTCCAGAAGAAAAAGGCCATAGGTTGCGCGCCAGTGAGGCAGGAGCTGGACCACCCGGCCAAATCTCTTGTTTTTACTGCTGGACAAGGCAATTTCCCTGGTTACCACAGCATCGATGGCAGTAACAAAGCGTTTAAAATCTCTGATGGTTATCACCCGAATATTGGGCGTATTATACCATTCATAGGGAAGATGCTCGTTTTTGGGGGCAACGCCTGTACAGAGCAGTTGCAGCCGCACCTGCCAGTGGCTGAAATTCGGGAAACTGACAATCACCCGTTTACCGATCTCAAGGAGTCTGAGGATCAGTTTATCCGGCTCATAGACCTGCTGCAGGGTCTGGCTGAGGACGCAGTAATCAAAATGAGCTGCCGGGTACTGGAGGACATCCTCATTGAAATTTTCATGGAGCACAGACAGGCCCCGGCTTATGCAGAAGGCGGCTTTTCCTTCGTCTGCCTCAATCCCCACTCCCTGAATCTGTTTGTCACGCTGCAGAGCATAGAGCAAGTCGCCCCTGCCACAGCCCAGATCGAGCACGCGACTCTCAGGCGCTATCCAGGAAGAAATCAGCTGCAGATCAAAGCGCATACTGCTGTTGTTCGTCTTTATCTGCATGAATTCTCCACACCCTCTAAAAAACCGCTGATCATTGAGGTAAGGTGCTCGTCAGGAAGAAGAAACGCATCATGGCCACAGTCGGCCTGGATTTCGCAGAAACAGACATCACAACCATTTCGTTTTAAGGCCTGGACAAGTTCCCTGGACTGGTATGTCGGGTAGAGCCAGTCAGAGGTAAACGAGATGACAAGAAATTTTGTTGTACTGCTGTTAAGCCGGTTGATTTCCGGATTCTCCTCTTTATCAAGATCAAAATAATCAGCAGCTTTTGTAATATAGAGCAGTGAGTTGGCATCAAAGCGGCGGACAAATTTAGCACCCTGATAATTAAGATAACTCTCCACCTGAAAATCAGATTCAAAACCAAAGGAAAAGGCATCACGCCCCTGCAGCTTCCGGCCAAATTTGCGGTGCATGGCCTGGTCGGAAAGATAGGTGATGTGGCCGATCATCCGGGCAACTGCAAGCCCAAGCTCCGGAGGTTCTTCATCAGAATAGCCCCCCTGCTGCCACTTGGGATCTATCATAATTGACTGGCGGGCCACCTCGTTAAAGGCGATACAGAGTGCGGAATGGCGCATGGTTGTGGCCAGAGGAATTGCCGATCGCACCATATCCGGATAACTCACACACCACTGCAACACCTGCATGCCGCCAACCGAGCCCCCCACCACACCATAGAGGACATCTATACCCAGGAAATCAATCAAGGCCCTTTGCGCCCGAACCATGTCGGCGATGGTCACCAGCGGAAAATCCAGCCCATACCGCTTTCCCGTGATCGGATTCTCGTCTCCCGGGCCGGTTGAACCGCAGCAGGAGCCAAGGATATTTGAGCAGATAACAAAATATTTATCCGTATCTATCCCCTTGCCAGAGCCCACCATGGCTTCCCACCAGCCGGGTCCGTTGTCAGAAAAATCGTCTTCCGGATGGGAGGCCACATGGGAATCACCTGAAAAGGCATGCAGCACCAGAATCGCATTGGTTTTATCAGAATTCAGCTCGCCCCAGGTTTCATAGGCAAGTGTTACCGGCCACAGGTTTTGACCACTGTCAAGCAGCAGGGGATGATCTCTGTCTGCAAAAGTGAATGTCTGCTTACAACACGTCACGTCGCACCCCCGTGTCAGGCGGTGAGCGCCTGTTCAAGATCGGCAAGGATATCATCCACATGTTCAATACCAATGGAAAGACGGATCATGGATTCACTCAAGCCACCAGCTTTAAGCTGCTCCCGGGTGAGTTGGGCATGGGTAGTGGAGGCGGGATGAATAGCCAGAGATTTGGCATCACCGACATTGGCCAGATGCGAAAACAACTGCAACGATTCAATAAACCGCTCTCCTGCTGCCCTGCCGCCCTTCACGCCAAAGGCCACCATGCCGCCAAAACCGTTGCGCAGGTATTTTCCGGCCGGGGTGTTCTCAGCTGTAAGTCCCGGATAGGAAACCCAGTCTACAGCATCATGCGCGTCCAGAAAGCGGGCAACAGCCAAACCATTTTCGCAATGCCGTTCCATGCGTAAGGCCAGTGTTTCCAGACCCTGCAACAGGTACCAGCAATTATCAGGCGACGTACAGGCCCCCAGATTGCGCAGGGCCACAAGCCGCATCCGCAGGGCAAAGGCTATCGGATTCATATCTCCCAAATCATGGGCATAGCGCAGGCCGTGATAGCCGGGGTCAGGTTCATTGTACAGGGTAAATTTCGGGTCAGTCCAATCAAAACGACCGCTGTCAATAACTATGCCGCCAAGGGCCACGCCATGCCCGCCCATCCATTTAGTTAAAGAATGAATGACAATATCTGCTCCATGCTCAAGCGGCCTGAAAAGACAGGGCGGGGTAAAGGTGGAATCAACCACAAGCGGCAGATGATGTTTGGCGGCAATGGCTGCAACAGCCTCAATATCGGTCATCTCCAGGGCTGGATTACCAATGGTTTCGCAGTAAAGAACACGGGTTTTTTCGGTGATTGCCTGCTCAAAATTTGCCGGATCACGAGGATCAACCATGTTCACCGAAATACCCATTTTGGGAAGAATACTATCAAACTGGGTGTAGGTTCCACCGTAGAGATTATTGGCCGCAACCACTTCATCGCCATGGTCGCAAATATTAATTATTGTGTAAAAAATAGCTGAAGTACCAGAAGATAACGCAAGGGCCGCCGCTCCTCCCTCTAACGCTGCAACCCGTTTTTCCAGCACGTCCTGGGTCGGGTTCATCAGGCGGGAATAAATATTACCCGCCTCTTTCAGGCTGAACAGATTTGCCGCATGCTCCGCATCTTTAAAAAGATAGGAGGCAGTCCGGTACACAGGTACCCCACGGGACAAGGTTTGTTCATCTACTTTATGTCCCGCATGGAGCGCCAGGGTTTCAAAATGTTGCTTGGTCATGCCCGCCTCTTCTTTAAAAGACTCATATTATCATCTGCCGATAAACCACAAAGTAGCACAGCTGCCTTTATAACTTCAAGATAAAACAGTGACAATCACCCGCATTACTACACATTCACACTGTTTGAAATCATTATACCATGGAAAAATATTCTATAAAAGTTTGACAAAAAAGACCACCCGTTTTATCATCTGAACAAATGATCAGATGATAAAACGACTAAAGGAAAGAATATGCCTTCTCCGGACGAACAATGTCAATGCCGCTGTATTCATCA
>QNYF01000196.1 GCA_003978695.1 Desulfobulbus sp.
GCCCCTGGTCTGCAGTTTATCAACAGTGTTGCCGGTATCCATAAAATTGCTCTATCCGGTGTCGGACAAGAGAAAAAAGGAAGTGTGGTTGCAGATAAGGCCCTTGATCCCCATGTCTGGCTGGACCCGGACAATCTGTTGCGCATGGTCGGAGCCATGGCAGCGGCAATGGGGGAGGCTGACCCGTCCCATAAGGAAAATTATGACCGGAATCTGGCCAGGGTAAGCGGGCAGATTGACAGGCTAAAGAGCGATCTTGATGCCTCTCTTGCGCCATGCCGGGAGACGACATTCTTTGTCTTCCATCCGGCATTTGGTTATTTTGCCCATGCCTTTGGCATGCGCCAGAAAGCTGTTGAGGTCGAAGGAAAATCACCCGGACCAAAGCAGTTGCGTGCACTAATCCGCAAGGCAAGGGCTGAACATGCCAGGGCGATTTTTGTCCAGCCGCAGTTTGATCCCCGTTCTGCCGGAGTTGTTGCGCAGGCAATAGGTGGTAAGGTCGTGTCAATTGATCCCCTTGCAGAAGATGTTATGGGAAACTTGAGGATAATGGCGGAAAAGATCGGGTCTGTGTGTAATGGGCAAGACTAGTCAACAGCGGCATCCTGCCCGGGCCATTGAAGTCAGCGGAGTGCACTTCTCCTATGGAGATATTCCGGTCCTTGAGGATGTAAAGTTTGTCATAGACCCGCTTGATTCTGTCTGTATTGTCGGGCCGAATGGCGGTGGTAAAACGACCCTTATCAAGTTGATTCTTGGCCTTCTTCAACCAACCCGGGGAAGTGTGCGTATTTATGGAGGCAGGCCTGAGGATGAAAGCCGCCGCATAGGGTATGTGCCGCAACACGTCCAGTATGATCCCGGTTTTCCCATTCAGGTGCAGGACGTCGTTGCCATGGGGCGTCTTGGCCGTTCGTTTACAGGGAGGTACACAAAGCAAGACTGGTCGGAAGTCGCAGCCGCTCTGGAAGCTGTGCAGCTGTCGCGTCTTGCCGGTCGTCCTTTTGCCGATTTGTCCGGAGGCCAGCGGCAGAGGGTGCTCATTGCCAGAGCTCTTGCCGCAGGTGGTGATATTCTTATTCTGGATGAACCTACGGCAAATATTGATCATGAATCCGAGCAGCTGTTTTTTGATCTGCTTGGCCGCCTGAACAAAAAAATGACCATCCTCATGGTGACCCATGAGGTGGGATTTGCTTCGACTTTTTTCAAGCGGATAATATGTGTCAATAAACAGGTATTTATCCACCCCACCAGCGAACTGACCGGCGAATTGATCCAGAATATGTATGGTGGCGATCTGCAGATGATCCGCCATGATCACTGCTGCAGCGCAAAGGGGCATGACCATGACTGAGTTGCTGCATGCCCTGCTGGACCCGGATCTTCCCTTTTTGCGCTACGCCCTGATCAGCGGGCTGCTTGCCTCAATATCTTTTGGCATTATCGGCACCTTTGTTGTTGTCCGTCGGATCAGCTATATAGCCGGTGCGATTTCACATTGCATCCTTGGCGGAATTGGTCTGGGGTTGTACATGCAGAATGTCGTCGGGGTTTCGTGGTTTACTCCCATGTTCGGGGCAATTCTTGTTGCTCTGCTGGCGGCCGGAGTACTTGCCTGGATCAGCCTGCGTGCCAATGAACGGGCTGACGCACTTATCGGTGCTTTATGGGCGGGAGGCATGGCGATCGGTTTTATGTTTATTGCCGCAACGCCAGGCTATTTTGACCCCATGTCCTACCTGTTTGGTAACATTTTACTGATTACGAAACAGGATTTATACTATGTGCTGGGCCTTGACGCCGTGGTACTGATCATGGTCACGGTTTTTTATAATACATTTCTGGCCCTGTGTTTTGATGAAGAGTTTGCCCGTCTGCGGGGCGTTAAAACTCACTGGCTGTATCTGTTGCTTCTCTGTCTTACCGCCCTGACCATTGTCCTGCTGGTTCGAATTGTCGGCATTATCATGGTTATTGCCCTGCTCACTCTGCCGGCAGCCATAGCCGGCCGTTTTGCCTGCAGCATACGTCAGATGATGATCAGCGCAACGTTGCTCTGTGCGTTTTTTATTATGACCGGACTCGGGTTGAGTTATCAACTGGACTTGCCAAGCGGTTCAGTGATAATTCTCGTTGCGACCGCTTTCTACCTGGTAAGCCTTGTTAACTTCAGGTTAAGATAATATTTGTCTTTTGTAACTATTCAGGTAAGCCACGACTCCGAGATGGGATGGAACTGAAGAGTTACGTCTTTTTAACACCTTACATTCTCCGCATGACCCTACATCTGTCGATATCACCCCATATGGGTTTGAAAAATAACATGCTGTGCCTATGATATGAAGCATGAGAAAGGAAACCGCTAAAAGCCCATTTTTAATTATATCAACTCTTTTTTACAGGAGAAGCACATGTACAAAGTTACTGGAATTGCCCTGCTGACATTTTTACTCTTTTCAGGGGTTGCCCTGGCAGACGGAGCCAACAGGCATAACAGGCATAACCGGCTTCGCGATCATCATTACTTTACGCCTCAACCAATTTTTGACCGACAGGGCTGGGATGTAAGTCCACGAGCGGCTGAACGGAGTCCCAACTGTTACCGATACGCATTGTATGTTGATGGAGGCCGGGGATCGGCACGAATTACATCGCTGCCGGGTAAAAACTATATACAGCTCACTAACGGCCAGAAAAACGGCTATGTCTGCTTTAATCGACCGGCAACGCTGGAGCTTGGCAAGCTGGCAGATGCTCATGTTGATGTTGTGCTGGATATTGAAAATGTTGGTATTTTTTATTTTGACGGCGGCGACAGAGGTTCTAAACAGATCAATAACTGGTTAAGGTCATACTGGTCATTGTAATGCGGTTTGCTTTTTATTGAGAACGATTATTTTTAAAAAGACGTAAAAACACCTTGCTTTATTGTGGAGATGGGATAAAAAGGCACCAGCTAAAGCTATTTGAGAGAGTGGACTATCAAGCCGCGCAATCTTCTGGTTGAGATTACGCGGCTTTTTTATGCGCTCTATACATATATTCAGCGTACGGTTTGAGGCACCCTTGAGGGACTGCAGGCCATATGCGCTGTTTTCCCGGCAGGATGGTTTCGAAAAAAGTTGGAAACTATCAGTACTGTTGACACTTTTTAGAGAGATCTTATGAAATCATTTACACAATTTGGCCTGAGCGACGAGATACAGCAAGGGCTGTCCTCGCTGGGTTTTACCCAACCAACCCCTGTGCAGGTTAAGGTTATTCCTCTTGTTCTGGAAAAAGAAAAGGATCTTGTAGCCCTGGCCCAGACCGGCACCGGCAAAACAGCCGCTTTCGGCCTGCCGCTTATTGAAAAAATAGACAGCAGAAAAAGACAGACGCAGGCACTTATTCTCTGCCCCACCCGTGAGCTGTGTATGCAGGTTGCCAAGGATCTGCAGAGTTTTTCAAAATATGTCAAAGGGTTGAATACTCTTGCCATATATGGGGGAACCAGTATTTACGAGCAGATTAAAACCCTGCGACGGGGTGTCCAGATTATTGTGGCAACTCCAGGGCGCCTAAATGATCTCATCCGCCGTGAAAAAGTGGATATAACTGGCGTTCGCTGGGTGGTCTTTGACGAGGCCGATGAGATGCTGCAGATGGGCTTTCAGGAAGAACTCAACGCAATCCTTGCCCATACCCCCAAAGAAAAAAATACACTGCTCTTCTCGGCGACCATGTCAAAGGAAGTCGCGGCAATTGCCGGCAGGTACATGAAGAATCCGGTTGAGCTGACCGTTGGCA
>QNYF01000107.1 GCA_003978695.1 Desulfobulbus sp.
TGCCGATGTGAGAATTAATAATAAATTCCTCACGGGCAAGCCCTACCCCATCGTTAGGGATCTGGCACTCTGTAAACGCCTTTTCTGGTATTGCCAGATTCATCATAATTTTTGTTTTCGTTTCCGGCAAATTACCAAGATCAGTTTTTTCGATCTCAAATTTGAGTAGGCCATCGTAAACAAAACCGGTCTCACCTTCGGCGGAAGAGGCGGTGATTGCCTGACCAGTTTTAATCTTTTCCGAGCCGTTGCCTGTGCCGATTACACAGGGGATGCCCAACTCACGAGAGATGATAGCGGCATGACAGGTACGACCACCACGGTTGGTAATAATGGCCCCTGCGATTTTCATGATCGGTTCCCAATCAGGATCGGTCATGTCAGTAACCAGCACTTCTCCTTTCTTAAATGTAGAGATATCTTTAACATCATTGATGCAATGGGCAATACCCTGGCCGATTTTGGTGCCAACGGCCAGTCCTTCAACAATGACCTCTCCTTTTTCCTGGAGCTTGTAGGTTTCCATTACTCCTTTGTTGGCCTGGGAGTGAACAGTCTCTGGACGAGCCTGAACTATGAACAGATTACCTGTGCCCACGTTGACTCCGTCTCCATCCTTGGCCCACTCGATGTCCATGCCCTTGCCATAATGGTCTTCAATAATGCAGGCCCATTTTGCCAGCTGGATAATTTCGTCGTCGCTGATAACGTAGGATTTACGCTCCTCCTCAGTTGTATCAATATTTATTACAGGTTCGTCGGTGGACGGGTCATTATCGTAGATCATTTTGATCTCTTTGGAGCCAACCTTTTTACCGACAATTGGATGCTTACCTTCTTTTAGCGTGGGTTTAAAAACATAGTATTCGTCCGGGTTAACAGCTCCCTGAACAACATTTTCACCAAGCCCCCAGGCACCGGTAATAAATACCGCGTCTTCAAAACCAGACTCAGTATCTATGGAGAACATCACACCGGAAGATGCAGAATCTGAACGAGCCATTTTCTGAATAGTTATAGAGAGATATACGTCAAACTGGCCAAACCCCTGATGCTGACGATATGAAATGGCCCGATTGGTAAAAAGAGAGGCAAAACACTTCCGGCAGTTCTCGATAATATTATCGTAGCCGTGAATATTAAGGTAGGTTTCCTGCTGGCCTGCAAAGGACGCGTCAGGAAGATCTTCCGCTGTTGCCGAGGATCGCACAGCTACATCAACGTTATCCCCATACTCAGCCTCCATTTTCTGGTACGATTCAATAATTGCATCACGAAGTGTATCAGGAAACTCAGCATTGCGGATGATGTCACGACATTTTTCGCCCCGCTCAGCCAGGTTGTGCATATCCTCAATGTCAAGATCGGCCAGGACGTCGCGAATCTGCTGCTCAACCCCTGCTTCTTTGAGCAGATACCTGTAGGCATAAGCGGTGATGGCAAAACCATGGGGAACAGCAACTCCTTTTGCGGTCAAATGCTGGTACATTTCACCAAGTGAGGCATTTTTTCCACCCACCAACGGCACATCATCAATGCCGATCTCATCAAACCAGAGAATTAGTTTCTCATCGTGCGCTTGTCCCATGTCGTTCTCCCATCCAGGTTAAATAAATAGTCTTGATATGCTATAAAGATATATTTTGACTGATTTGCCCAAAAAAATTGATATCTCATTATTAATAAGAAATTTTTGCTTTTCGGTCAACCCTAACAAGCAGTCATCCACTTTTACGTCATCATCTTTTCCTGAGTATGCTTGACAGGACGCTTATATCTGCTCAAAAAAAATATATTTACAAAAAAAGATCTAATCCCGCTTGCCGAAACAATAGTTCTTACTTAAAGTAATTCTAACTATCTGGTATAAACCTCAGTGATGTTTTTTTACTGAGCTTTATACCATTAACTTTGAAATTTATACTAAGCAGAGTGATACTATGTGGGAATATACAGATAAAGTTCAACAACACTTCATGAATCCGCAAAATGTTGGCGAACTCAAAAATGCCAGCGGAACCGGTGACGTCGGATCTCTTTCCTGCGGTGACGCGTTAAAACTCACCATTCAGGTTGATGAAAACAACATCATCACCGATGCAAAATTCAAAACCTTTGGCTGCGCTTCGGCCATTGCCTCTTCTTCTGTTTTAACTGAAATAGTCAAAGGAATGCATATTGACGAGGCAGCAAAACTTACAAACGAAGATATCGCCGAAGCACTCGGCGGACTGCCCAAAGAAAAAATGCACTGTTCGGTCATGGGCAGGGAGGCTCTTGAGGCTGCAATTGCCGATTTTAAAGGTATCATTTTACCAATGGCTGAAGGTGACGTCGTTTGTGAATGTTTTGGAGTGACAGACCTTGAAGTAATTCGCGCCATAAAGGAATCAGACCTGCGCTCTGTGGAAGAGATTACCAATTTCACTAAAGCGGGTGGCGGCTGCGGCAAATGTGAGGATCGACTGCGTGAAATTCTTCAACAAACTGTTGAGGGGATAGCAGCAGAAAAAATCAAACCCCACAAAGACCAGCGAATGACCACCCTGCAAAAAATCAAAAAAATTGAAGACGTTCTGGAACGTGAAATCAAACCCACACTCAAAAAAGACGGCGGTGACATTGAACTTGTTGATGTTGATGGCGATTTTGTTACGGTTTCCCTGCGTGGATCCTGCTCAGGCTGCCAGTCATCACAGACGACGTTAAAA
Organism: Desulfobulbus sp.; assembly: GCA_003978695.1. GTDB lineage: Bacteria > Desulfobacterota > Desulfobulbia > Desulfobulbales > Desulfobulbaceae > Desulfobulbus_C. The sequence continues at coordinate 2,712 of QNYF01000107.1, forward strand.
GAGTATGTGGAAAAGAAACTGCGGGAACAGGTGATTGACACCTTGATCGTTGAGGAGGACAAATAATGGACTGCGGCAGCGATAACGTCATTTATATGGATAATAATGCAACAACCCGCATCGCACCTGAGGTGCTTGATGCCATGATGCCCTTTCTCAGCGATTGTTACGGCAACCCGTCGTCTATGCACACCTTTGGCGGTCAGGTAGGGCAAGCTGTCGAGAAAGCACGAGCCAGAGTTGCCGACCTTATTGGCGCTGACCCTGAAGAGATAGTTTTTACCAGCTGCGGCACCGAAAGCGATTCAACAGCCATTCTCTCAGCCTTCCAGACTTTTCCGGAAAAACGTCATGTGGTCACCACCCGGGTTGAACATCCGGCTGTAAAAAGCCTGTGCGACAGCCTTACTCAATTCACAGGCCATAAACACAGAACAACTCGCCTGATGGTTGAGGCCGACGGTACGCTTGATCTTGACAGTTTTGAAAAAACGCTGACTGAAGATACTGCGATTGTTTCTATCATGTGGGCCAACAATGAAACCGGAGTAATTTTTCCTGTTGAAGAAATGGCTGCCATGGCTGATGACCGGGGCATTCTCTTCCACACCGATGCTGTTCAGGCGGTTGGAAAACTCCCCATCAATATGAAAAAGAACACTATTGATTTCCTTTCCCTGTCCGGACATAAACTGCATGCCCCTAAAGGTGTTGGCGTTTTATTTGTCCGGAAAGGGACCCCTTTTGTTCCCTTTTTAAATGGTGGACATCAGGAACGTGGTCGCCGTGGCGGCACAGAAAACGTGGCATCCATTATCGGCCTGGGCCGTGCCTGCCAGCTCGCTGCCGAGACTATGGAGGAAGAGAACACCCGGGTCAAAGCACTGCGGGATAAACTTGAACAGGGGCTGCTCGCTTCCATCCCTCAATCAATGCTCAACGGCCATCCCACACAACGACTGCCCAACACCTCCAATGTGAGTTTTAAATATGTAGAAGGTGAGGCAATTCTTCTGCACATGAACCAATACAACATCTGTGCCTCTTCCGGATCAGCCTGTACTTCCGGCT
>QNYF01000159.1 GCA_003978695.1 Desulfobulbus sp.
ATAGAAATCATGCCGCCAAGCATAACAAATTCGCCCTGGGCAAAGTTGATAATACCGGTGGTATTGTAGATAATATTAAAACCAATCGCAACAATGGCATACATGATACCATAGGTCACGCCGGCAAAAAGATATTGAAAAAAAAGCTCAGGGGTCATGGATTTTTACAATAAAAAACGGGCAGGAAAGTCCCTGCCCGTTGACTAAGATGGACGCTGACTACTTGCTTTCGTAAGCAACAAATTTGCCGTCTTTGACTGTCAGCATAACAAAAGATTCAATATCCAGCCCATTATGGTCTTCAGCAGAAAAGTTAAACACACCGCCTGTGCCGGCCAGGTTCTTGATGTTTTCAATGGCATCCCGGAGTTTATCCCGGTCTGTGCCACCATTGCCGATTGCGGTTGCCAGGATGGTCATGGCATCATAACCGTGGCCGCCGAAAGTGGATGCGGCTTCTTTGTATTTTGACTCATAGTCATTTTTATACTTGAGCAATAATGATTTCTGCGGGTTGGAATCTGCCAGGGAATCGGCAATCAGCAAACGACCAGCGGGAAAAATAATCCCTTCAGCAGCGGCACCGGCTGCCTCAACATACTTGATGTTCCCAAAACCATGGCTCTGAAAGAGCGGTACGTCCCAACCGGCCTGACGCATATTTTTGGCAATAATAGCCTGGGCGGGTACGATGGACCAGTTAACCACGGCCTGAATGTCTTTATTGGCCATCAGTTTGGCAACAAGAGCGGTCAGATCAGTGGCTTTTTTATCATAAGTCTCCGCAGCAACGACCTCAATACCAAAATCAGGAGCCGCTTTGACCAGCTGTGCCTTGCCAGCCTTGCCAAACCCGGTATTACCGGCGACAACAGCAATCTTGGTGATGCCCAGATTTTTCATTTCGCCATAAATCTTTTTCACGGCAAAGGAGTCTTTCTGTGGAGTTTTGAAGACATATTTTGCAACCGGATTCACAATAACCTCAGCTGCGCCACAGGAGATAAGCGGGGTTTTCCCCTGCTCGGCAATCTTTTTCAACTTCATAGTTTCGCCGGAAGTGGAAGGCCCGATGATTGCCAGAACTTTATCCTCTTCAATAAGCTGCTTGGCAAAGGAAATAGCTTTCTCGGGATTTGCACCGGAATCCTTAATGATTAATTCCAGTTTGCTCCCGTTGATTCCGCCAGCCTTATTAATCTCGTCAACAACCATCTGGGCACTGCGAGCCTCAGGCCCGCCAAGAAAAGAAGCACCACCGGTTACGGCAAAGACTGCACCGATCTTAATATTCTCACCAGCCTGAACAGCAGGAGCAGCCAGCAGACATAATGCGGCAGATCCTATAACAATTTTTTTCAACACACCTTTCATACTTCCTCCTTGAGCAAGGGGTTATTAAATCACGTTGTAACTGTTCAGCTGCACCCCATCTTGCGGCAATCAGGCCGCCTCACATAGGCGGCTATAGTTCGTTAGCCTGCTTGCCACAATATGAGGCACATCTGAACAGTTACAGACCACACGTTATGCCAAAATCATGGTGCTACCTGAATAGTTACGTCACCTTAAATAATTACTAGAGATTACAGACCACAGATCTGAGCTCCGTCAAGCAGAGTAAATCCTGCACCCTGCATAGCAGCAATAGCCTTATCCATATCATCAAAACGAAAAATCAGCACAGCGTTCCTGCCGGATTTATTAACAAAGGCATACATGTATTCAACATTCAGGTCTTCAGTTTCAGCTGTTTTGAGCACACTGGCCAGACCACCGGCCTGATCCGGCACCTCTACGGCAACAACATTGGTTTTCCCCACAGTAAAGCCGTTATCTTTTAAAACTTTTTTGGCCTCATCCACCTTGTCGACCATGAGGCGGAGAATGCCAAAATCCGCTGTATCGGCAACGGTGAGTGCCCGGATATTAATTGCGTTATCCGCCAATACCTGTGTTATTTCAGCCAACCGGCCTGATTTATTCTCTAAAAAAACAGAAATCTGTTCTACTCGCATGATGATCCTCCGAAATTACTCTCAGGATTTTTTTAAAGGGTTAGAGCTTGCGATTGTCAATAACCCGCTGCGCCTTACCTTCTGAACGCTGGATAGTGCGCGGCTCGACCAGTTTGACCGCACAGGTAACACCGAGCAGGTCTTTTATTTCCACCTGAATTTTCTTGGTCAAATTCTCAAGCACCCGCACCTCATCGGAAAAAACATCCTCACTGACTTCGACCAGCACGGACATGGTATCCAGATTACCCTGGCGATTAACCTCTATCTGGTAATGCGGCTCCACGCCTTCAACGCCCATCAGAACGTGCTCTACCTGGCTGGGGAAGACATTTACGCCTCTGATAATCAACATATCATCGGTGCGGCCGGTGACTTTTTCCATACGGACAAGGGTTCTGCCACAGGCGCATGGCTCGGCAATAAGGCGGGAAATATCCTTTGTCCGGTACCGGATAATCGGAAACGCCTCCTTGGTAAGGGTAGTAAAGACCAGCTCTCCGGACTCGCCATAGGGAAGTGGTTCAAAGGTGTCCGGGTCAACAATTTCGGGCAGAAAATGATCTTCCAGAATATGCATACCGTGATCAGTCTCCAGACATTCCATGGCAACACCCGGGCCAATGACTTCGGACAGGCCGTAAATATCCACGGCTTTAATACCCAGCTTGCGCTCGACTTCCTCACGCATATTCTCGCTCCACGGCTCAGCACCATGGATACCCACCCGCAGTTTAAGATCCCCGGGCGACACCCCGACATCGGCCATGGCATCGGCCAGGTTCAGGGCATAGGAAGGCGTTGCCAGCAACACAGTTGAGCCGAAGTCTCGCATAATAGTGATCTGGCGTTTGGTGTTACCGCCAGACACCGGAATAACCGTTGCCCCGAGATGTTCGATGCCGTAATGGGCACCAAGACCTCCGGTAAACAGGCCATACCCATAGGCATTATGCACCATGTCGCCCCTGGTTACACCGGCCATGGCCAAAGCCCGTCCCATGACAGAGGCCCACATTTCAATATCATTTGCCGTATAGCCGACAACCGTTGGTTTGCCGGTGGTTCCGGATGAGGCATGCACCCGGACAACATCGTCCATGGGCACGGTGAACAGGCCAAAGGGATAGTTATCACGCAGGTCGTCCTTGGTGGTAAAGGGCAGTTTGCGCAAATCGGCAAGACTCTGGATGTCTCCGGGTTTTACACCGGCCTCGTCCATTTTCTTTTTATACGGCTCAACGGTTGCATACACCCGATGCACAAGCTTCTGCAGCCGTTGCAGCTGGATCGACTCAAGACCCGGCCTTGGCAGTTTTTCTATCTCTTCCCAGTTCATTACGACTTCCTCCCCTTCTTTCCCCGGATTAAACCTGACTTTTTTGTAACTATTCAGTTACAGACCACACGTTATGCCCAAAGTCGTGGTGCTACCTGAATGCTAGCTGAATAGTTACACTTTTTTTACGGCAGAAAATTACCTGTCCAGTTACTCGTCAGAGCCCAGAGACTGGACAAAAATACTTTTTTAACACCCTCTTCCTTGAGAGCCTTTTTTCTGAATTCCTGTTAGAGGAAACAGGTAAGCGTAGATTCCGAGAAAATTCTCAGACACGCGCCCGTCCTGATCAGCTGTAAACCAGCTTACGACCCAGCTCAAACGCCTCTTTATTAACTTCGCGAAAGGCCTCTTTGACCCGGGTATCAATAACATCTATAAAGACCTGCTTGTTGACAGCCAGAAAATTGGACA
>QNYF01000066.1 GCA_003978695.1 Desulfobulbus sp.
AAAACCAGAAGCCAGCTTGAGGATTACACCCAGAATCTTGAAGAAAAAGTAGAAGACAGAACTCTTGCGCTCAAACGCTCCGAAAGCATCCTTCGTAAACAGGTCATCACACGAGGCCAGGAACTGCGCACCCTTAACACCATCAGCGAACTTATTACCCGCTCAGTTCGGCTGATGGACATCCTGCCCAGTGTTCTTCTGCAGACGCTCAAGGTTATCCCTGCCTCAGGTGCCGGTATTTACCTGCTCAACCGCAAAAAAGCCATGCTTGTTCTTAAATGCCAGGAAAACGCTGAACAACTTGAACAAATGATTCCCTTTGATCCGGCTGTCTGCCTGCCTCTGCTTGATGAAAACAGACTTGATTTTGAAAGCTTTATCCAGGAAGCCACCTGCAGCCAGTTGACGCTTACAGATAAAGACACTGTCCTGGTCAATAATTTTAATGTTCCACTCTGCTGCCGTGGCCAGGTACTGGGTGTTATGACCTTTGTTGGTAATGACCTGCAGGAAGTTGATCCGCAACAGCAGGAGCTGCTCTTTTCCATTGGCCATCAGATCGGCATTACCATTGAGAGTTTGCAGAATATGGTTCGCTTAATGAACAGTAAAGAGTTGCTGCAATCTGTTTTCGACGGTATTACAGATGTCGTCATTCTCCTTGACCCCAAGTACAGGATCAAAATGGTCAACAAAGCATTTCTTGACCAGCATGGCCTGGTGCTTGAAGATATTATCAACCACACTCTTACAGAACTTCCTATCAAGAACCCGTGTCCTTTAAAGTCCTGCAGAACACCACTCTCCATTCTCCCACGAACACCGGTGGTGGAGCAGGTTCACGACCGGGACAACAACACCTATGAGGTAACATTTTATCCGCAGTTTTCAGACCAGGGGGAAGTTCATGATGTTATCTGTTACGCAAAAAACATTACAGAAAAAAAAGAAGTTGAAAGGCGTATTCAACAAACAGAAAAACTGGTGGCAGTTGGACAACTTGCTGCCGGAGTTGCGCATGAGATAAACAATCCCCTCGGTGTTATTCTCTGTTATACGGACATCATTAAAGAAGGCAACACTGACAACAAAGAGATCATTCAGGATATAACCGTAATAGAACGACATACTGAAAACTGTCGACGTATTGTCGCTGATCTTCTTGATTTTTCACGCAGCAGAGAGTCAGGAATTCGGAGACAAATGACATCCATCAATGATCTGGTTGAAGGTGTTATTTCAATGGTTCACCAGCAGTTCATAAAACAAAAAATCACACTTAAAAGTACTCTGCAACCGGAGATAATCCTCTGTTTAATGGACAGAAGCCGTATAAAACAGGTAATACTCAACCTGATAATCAATGCGGGGCAGGCCATTAATGGTAATGGAACGATATCCCTTCGAACATTTACAAAAAACAATACCATTAGAGTGGAAATTGAGGATGACGGACCGGGAATTGAGCGTGAAATCCTGGATAAAATTTTTGACCCGTTTTTCAGCACCAAGGAACCAGGTGAAGGCACTGGCCTTGGTCTTTCGGTCAGCTATGGTATCATCCAGGAACATAATGGAGAAATTCGAGTTCGCTCAACCGTTAACCAGGGAACATGTTTCACCATTATCCTGCCGATAACAGAGGAGGTGGCCGCTGATGACTAGTCGCGACCTGTATATACCACATATTCTTCTTGTCGATGACGAACCTGATCTGCTGACAGGACTGAAAAGATCGTTTGCCAATCGTCTGCCGGACGCCGAAGTGTCGACGGCTTCAAGTGGTGCTGAGGTGTTGAAAATTCTGGCAGGACACCGTATTGACCTTATTCTCATGGACATCATGATGGGCGAAACAAACGGCCTTGAGGTGCTTGATGAGATTCAGGCCTTGAATCCTGAACTCACCGTCATAATGATGACAGGTTACGGTACAATAGAACTTGCTGTAGATGCTATCAGGCGCGGGGCATGGGATTTTGTAACAAAGCCCCTTGAACTTGACAGTCTGACCAGAATGCTCGGCAAAGGTATTGAACGAAGCCGGCTCATTGGCGAAAATAAAAAGCTGAAGAGCAGTATCTGTCCTGACGGCCCTGTTCCAGGCTTAATTGGCCAGAGCCAGGTGATGCAGCAACTGTATAAATCTATTCAGACATCAGCTGACAGTAACTACACAGTACTTATTCGAGGCGCATCAGGTACCGGCAAAGAACTTTGCGCAAGAGCTATCCATTCCCTAAGCAGAAGATCGGCAGCCCCCTTTGTCATGGTAAATTGCCCAGCCATTCCTGAAGACCTTCTCGAATCAGAGCTCTTTGGTTACCGGAAGGGGGCATTTACCGGAGCAGACAGAAATCATGACGGCCTCTTCTGTCAGGCAGATCAGGGAACTATATGTCTTGATGAAATCGGGGATATTCCAGTCAGCATTCAGACGAAGCTGCTACGTGTTTTACAGGAACAGGAAATCAAACAACTTGGAGCTGATACCTCCACCAGAATTACTGTTCGCATTATCGCTTCAACCAACGCTGACCTTGAGGAACGAATCAAAGAAGGAACATTCCGCGAAGACCTTTTTTACAGACTCTCTGTTCTCAACCTTCGCATGCCGCCTTTATGTGAAATAGCTGAAGATATTCCCCTGCTGGCAGACCATTTCTTAAAAAAAGTCCAAATTGAACTTGGAAGCGGCAAGAAAACCTTTTCTGCAAACGCCCTAAAAAAACTGATCAATCATAACTGGCCGGGAAACATTCGTGAACTGCAAAATGTCATACGACGGGCTGTGCTTTTTTGCCCTGAACCGGTAATACGGGCTGAACATTTCATGATGGATTCAGCGTGGCCCTCAGATACTCTTGATAATACCGAAATGAGGGAACAGGAGATAATTCCCTATAAGGAAGCTAAAGAAGCCTGTCTGGACGCCTTTACAAGACAATATGTACATACTCTTCTTAAAAAGAGTAACGGCAATATCTCTCAGTCAGCTCGACTCTCAACCCTGACACGAGCTGCATTGCAGAAGATAATGAAGAGATATGCGATTAACGGAGAACAGTTTAGAGTGTGAGGTGGCATGCATGATCCAGGAACGAAAAAAGGATCTGAGCTTACGCTGCAGATCCTTTTGTTCTGGTCGGAACGAGAGGATTTGAACCTCCGACCACTTGACCCCCAGTCAACTATGGATGCCCTTTTCTGGGTACCTTTGAACAATCCTGAACTATACGATTCTTACTTTTACTTTTTGAAATTACATGATATATACTGTTTATGTCTATTCAGTATGTTTCACTGGAAATCAGGATCAGTTGGGTACCTCCGCCGGGTACCTTTAGAGAGTAAGGAGTAAATATGCCTTCTGTAAAGATGAGTGCGCTATGGCTGAAAAAGTTAAAAGCAACCGATAGCAGGCAAGTTGACTATTTTGATACGAAACAACCGGGCCTGTGTTTGCGGATCGGTAAATCAGGCACCAAATCCTTTACTGTTCTATATCGAGTCCAAGGATGCCGGAAGAAGAGACGGATTACGATCGGGAGGTTCCCGGCTTTATCACTGGCCGATGCCCGGAAGAAGGCCCGTGAGGTCATGCTTGATGCACAACGGGGTAAAGATGCCGGTTCCAAAAAACAGGAACTTCTCCAGGCCCCCACCTTTGAGCAGCTCTGCGAAGTTTACCTTGCAAAACATGCCGTCCATAAACGCTCATTTAAGGAGGACAAGCGAAAAATTGAGCGTGATCTTGTTCCGGTATGGGG
>QNYF01000199.1 GCA_003978695.1 Desulfobulbus sp.
CCTGAACAGGGCGAACAGGCGATGATTGAAGGTATTCTTGAAGGAAGCCCTGAGGCTGTTGGCGTTGCAGTAATTCGCCTTAACTGCGGCTGCCGGAAAATGGCAGCGGTTGACTCAAACGGCGAGCCTGCGAGTAAAATCATCATGTACCGGGACCTTGCGGAAAGCATCTGTGAGCAGTGTAGAGAAGATAACGGTGACTACATGCGGGTAACAGAGCAATTCATCCACTGGAACACTCCGGCCCCTGATGACAGCCAGAAAAGTATAATTTCCGCTAAAGTGCTCGGCACTACGGAAAATCATCCTCAATAGTATTTATTGTCAATTTTGCAACTCAATTTATTACTCTTTTTCAACCCGGGAGGCCCCTGATGGCAGACAAAATTTTTCGAGTCAACATGACGGATTTAACCACTTCAATTGAAGATGTCCCGGCTGACTGGGCAGGACTGGGGGGACGTGGACTGACCTCCACTATTGTCGCAGCCGAGGTTGAACCAACCTGTCATCCCTTAGGCCACAGAAACAAAATCATTATAGCACCGGGTATGCTTTCCGGCACTGTGGCAGCCAATTCAGGACGTATCTCCATAGGTGCTAAAAGCCCGCTTACCGGTACCATTAAAGAGGCCAACGCGGGAGGAACAGCCGCTCAAATGCTGGCCAAATCCGGCTGTAAAGCACTCATTATTGAAGGCCTGCCCAAAGGTGACAGCTGGTATAATCTTCATTTAACAGCAGACAGTATCACCATAAATAAAGAAACAGAACTTATCGGCAAGGGTAACTTTGCCGTGATCGATGCAGTTGCAGATCGTCTTAACGACAAACATGGCGTTATTTCCATTGGCCAGGCAGGTGAAATGAAACTCCTGTCGGCTAATATTTCAATTAAGGATCCGGACTCCAATCTCCGTTCCTGTGGCCGGGGCGGTCTGGGTGCTGTTCTTGGCTCAAAACGGATAAAATTTATCTCGATTGCCCCAACTGATGCCAAGGTGGACATTGCCAACCAGGAGGCCTTTACTGCCGCCAACAGAACCTTTACCAAAGCCCTTGTTGACAACCCCATCAGCCAGGCTTTAGGCCAGTACGGCACCAATGTTCTGGTCAATATCATTAATGAATCAGGCGGACTGCCAACCCGGAATTTCACCTCCGGCCAATTTGACGGGCACGAGGCAATAAGCGGTGAAACAATGTATGACACCATTGTCGAGCGTGAAGGAAAGCCCAAACATAACTGCCATAAAGGCTGCGTTATCCAGTGTTCCCAGATTTATAATGACGTCAATAAGGCGTATAAAACCTCAGGTTTTGAATACGAATCCATATGGGCCATGGGTGCTGACTGCTGTGTTGACAACCTTGACCATATAGCTGAGGCAGATCATCTTATGGATGACATGGGTATTGATTCCATTGAAACATCTGTTGCCATGGCGGTTGCCATGGAAGCTGGTGTTCTTGATTTTGGTGATGGTGCTGAAGTCTGCCGCATCCTTAAAGAAGAAGTCGCCAACGGCACCCCGCTTGGCCACATTATTGGTTGCGGAGCCGGCAATGTGGGCCGTACTTTTGGCGTAACCCGTGTTCCCGTGGTAAAAAATCAGGCCATTCCCGCCTACGACCCGCGGGCCATCAAGGGAATCGGCATTACCTATTGCACATCCACCCAGGGAGCTGACCACACCATGGGGTACACAATTGCCACAAATATCCTTGGTGTAGGTGGTTCTGTTGATCCGCTTTCCAAAGAAGGGCAGATAGAACTTTCGCGCAATCTACAGATTGCGACCGCAGCCATTGACTCGACCGGCATGTGTCTGTTCATAGCCTTCGCTGCCCTTGATGACGAAAAATGCCTGCCAGCACTTGTTGACATGCTCAATGCCCGCTTTGGCATTAACCTGACAGCAGATGATGTCACAAGTCTTGGCTCAACCATCCTCAAAACAGAGCACGATTTTAACCTGGCCGCAGGTTTCACAAACAAAGATGACCGTTTACCGGAATTCTTCAGTGAAGAACCGATTGCCCCGCATAATGTTGTCTGGGATATTTCAGGCGAAGAAATTGATACTTTCTGGGACTTCTAATGGAAGTCACGGTTAAACTGTTTGCCTATTTTCGTGACGGCCGCTTCAAAGAGGCGGCCTCAACTCTTTCAGATGAGGAAACTACCCCCAGGAACGTTATTGAATCTCTTGCAATCGACATGGATGATGTCGGCGTTATTATGGTCAATAATCGACATGCTGCTGCTGATTACCGTTTACATAACAACGACGTTCTGGCGATATTCCCCCGCATTGGCGGTGGCTGATGAGGGATATGCCGAATATTACCGCCGGAGATGATCTGTTCAGCCGGAATATTGGCACGTTTACCCAGGAGCAACAGGCCCGGCTGCAAAAGAGCAAAGTCACGATTATCGGGTGCGGCGGGCTTGGGGGGTACGTTATTTCTGAACTCGCCCGCATGGGGACAGGCTGTCTCAATCTATGTGATCCGGATTTTTTTTCACCCTCCAATATTAATCGGCAGCTCTTTGCAACCAGCGCAACACTTGGTGTAAATAAAGCACTGGCGGCAGCGGAGGCAGTACAAAAGCTTCATGACCGGACATCAGTTCACGCCCTGCCAGGACGATTTCAGGACGTGCAGAATACCATTTTCGCGGAAACTGACGTTGTAGTCGACTGTCTCGACAGCATCAACAGCCGACTTGAGCTGGCAGGCCTGTGCAAAAAAAAAATGCTGCCGCTGGTTCACGGAGCAGTGTATTCCTGGTATGGTCAGACTGGTGTTCAAAGCGTAAACGGTAATCTGATACAACAGCTCTATGCCTCTCAACAGGCAATACCTGATAAAAAAATATCAGTTATTGCCTGCACAGTGGCAGTGGTTGCCTCAATTCAGGCCGCAGAAACCTGTAAACTGCTGCTTGATATCCCATCGCCACTACGTGACAACTGGATGAGTATCGACTTGAAGCACATGACATTTGATCTGGCAATCAATGCTTAATTAATCCCAATATAACAGATAAATATGCTGGCAAATCGAAAGGAATACATTATATCAATAACATCACAGGACCGGGTCGGGATTATCCATGATGTGGCCAGTGCAATTTCATACATCAACGGTGATCTGGCCGATATGCAGCAACAGGTACTTCGAGGCTATTTCACCATGATCCTGTATGTCTCTTTCCCGGCAGATGTCGCTTTAAAAGAAATCCACAAAACCATTTCGGCTGCCGGAACAGACCAGGAACCGCTGGAAGTATCTATCAAAGCTCTACTCGAAAATACTGCGGAGCAGATAATCTCAGAGGAAAACCGTTATGTTCTGACAGCAGATGGTACAGATCGGATCGGATTTGTAGCGACCGTGACTAAGTTCTGCAAAGACAACAACATAAACGTTCTTGACCTGACAACCACGGTTTCCGGAGACAGGTATATTATGATTCTTTTTGTTGATTTGAGTACCTGTTCATCAATTGATGACATGAACGAAAAACTTCAGTTTTTTGCCGAGTCAACAGACTTAAACATGGTACTGCAACACCATGATATTTTTAAGGCAACAAACGAAATTAAAATTTTCTGATTCTTTTATTCTTTATCCATAAAACAGCCATGATACGTTCAGACCAGATTCTCAACACCGTGGACATGATTCAAAAAGAGAATCTTGATGTCCGTGCAGTGACCATGGGTATAGATTTACTCGATTGCCGCAGCAGTGATATTC
>QNYF01000041.1 GCA_003978695.1 Desulfobulbus sp.
CCATCACTGTATTTTTTACAGGGAAGACTCTGGCTGCACTGTACACGAAGGTCGCCCGTGGCGATGTGGCCAATGGCCTCTGCATCCCAGTATTTTAACTGATGAAAACAATTTTCTTACAATCCGGGAGTCCTGTCCCGGAATCAATCAAAATTTGAGTTACGAAGAGTTCTGTAAAATCCTCTCGCAGCTTCTGGACCAGGAACAGGTAATTCTCTGTTAGTGAGTGTCTGTCCAGAAATGAGAATTTCGGAGTCTCGCATGCTCGCTTACCTCGTTCGAGTTCAAGGGACATAGAAAGATAAAAGCGCAGCATATTAGACATATGTGAGCATTTTATTTTTCGTAGCGACTCAGAAATCTGGCGAAGAGGCCATTTCTGGACGGGCACTAGTTATTACCAATGACATCCGGCAGAGGATGCCCGGGGTCTCTGCCGCCCCAATTCAGTTTATTCCGCAGAATTGTAAAATAGCCTTTATGGGGTGAACTGATGAGGCGAAGAGGCTTGGCAGCGGCCTCGACAATGAGAAAATCATTCGCCTGCATAGTCCAGCCAACCCGGCCGTCAACAATAATTTTCACATCTGTTGACGGGGGAGCCAGCTGGGTGGTGACCCGGGATCTCGGAGAAAGCAAAACAGGCCTTGATTCAAGCATAAAAGGGCAAATCGGCGTTACAAGTAGAGTCTCCAGCTCCGCATGGGCGATGGGGCCGCCAGCTGAAAGGTTATAGGCTGTTGACCCTGTCGGTGTGGAAATAATAAGCCCGTCAGCCTTATAGGTAGTTATATATTCCTGATCTGCCCAGCAGCCCAGCCGCATAATCGGCGCCGTACTGCCCTTGACAATAACGACTTCGTTTAAGGCAAAACATGGCTCTCCTGACGGTTCGCCATTTTCTCCCAGCAGTTTTGCCCGGAGCATCATCCGCTCTTCAATGCGCACCTGATCAGCCAGGATTGCTTCAAGGGCGGGATACATTTCAGCGGCGGCAACCTCGGTTAAAAAACCAAGATCACCAAGATTTATGCCCACAACAGGAATACCATGACACGAGGCCTGATCAGCGACATGAAGAAGTGTACCGTCTCCTCCAAGAATGGTCAGAATATCCATGTCCGGATCAATCCTGTCAAGCTCGGTCTTAATGGAACGCTGACCATACCAATGGGCAAGCTGTTTCCCTATTAACCGAATTTCCGGAGAGCCTTTTCTGGTTATTATCCCGGCATAATGAATATTCATTGCCTACTTGCCAAGTGCCCGTGATTTATCAGTGGCTGCTGCAACAGCCGTCATCACTGCCCCGCGCAGTCCAGCTTCCTCAAGAACCTGCAGGCCTGTAATTGTTGTGCCTCCCGGGGAAGTTACCCTGCCTTTAAGAACTGCGGGGGCTTCTCCTGTTTCAAGTCCCAACTTGGCAGAGCCGTAAACTGTCTGTAAAACCAGCTGCTCAGCTATTGGTCTGGGTAACCCCGCCAAAACTCCGCCATCAATCATTGCTTCAATAAAGGTAAACACGTACCCCGGTCCGGAACCACTCAATCCGGTAACAGCGTCCAGTAGGTTTTCCGGCACTTCAACGCAGGTACCGACAGCTGAAAAAATTTTCAGGCCACGCTGAATATCTTCAGGAGTTGTCTTGGCATTGCCACTGAGGGCAGAAGCTCCCGCAAGTACAAGAGCAGGGGTATTCGGCATGACCCTGATTAGAGGTATGCTGTCCCCCAGGCCTTTCTCCAGCTGTTTAATGGTGACTCCTGCGGCAATGGAAAGAACAAGATGTTCGGGTGTAATCACTGCACTGTACTGCTGCAGGACGATATCCATAATCTGCGGTTTGACCGCAAGAATTATGACCTTACTGTTTGCTGCCAAATCTCCGCTGTCATCTGTCACCTGGACAGAATACGTCGCAGCCAGATATTCTCTGCGCTCAGCAAAAGGCTCTGCTACTGTAATATTTCCGGGCTCTGCCAGACCAGACTGTATCAGACCCCGTACCAGAGCTTCACCCATCTGACCGCCACCGACCATTCCAATTGATTCTCTTACTTTCATTCCGTCTCGCTTTAGAAATACTTAATAATTTGTAACTATTCAGGTGGGTGCGAAAATTTTGCAGAACCACCGTTTAGTAACTATTCACTCGAGGTATCATTACAATAAATCACACAGAATAGGTTGACGAGGCGACCTTTCCGCCCTTACCAGTCCAGTCTGTATGAAAAAAAGTTCCGTGCGGTTTGTCTAGACGTTCGTAAGTATGAGCGCCAAAATAATCCCGCTGGGCCTGAAGCAGATTTGCCGGCAACCGATCACTGCGGTAGCCGTCATAAAAATTGAGACCTGATGACATCGCAGGCATAGGAACACCTAACTTTGTAGCAAGAATAATGATTTTACGCCACCCCTCCTGATTCTCTTCGATTGCACTGCTGAAAAAATCGTCAAGCAACAGATTCTCCAAACCTGGGTTCTTATCAAAAGCCTGTTTAATATTATCAAGAAATACGCTGCGGATTATGCATCCTCCCCGCCACATCAACGCAATTGCCCCATAATTCAAATTCCAGTTATTCTCTCTGTCTGCTTCCCGCATAAGCATATACCCCTGGGCATACGATATTATTTTTGCTCCATATAACGCAGACTGAAGGTCACTCACTGTCGATTGTACATCCCCCTCCCATTGGCCTATCGGGCCGGATAAAAGTGATGAACTCCTGATGCGCTCCTCTTTCATGGCAGACAAACAACGGGCAAAAACAGCCTCGCCGATAAGGGTCAGGGGAACACCAAGCTGCAGGGCGCTTATTCCCGTCCATTTGCCAGTACCCTTTTGACCGGCACGATCAACAATACTCTCAATTAATGGACTGCCGTTTTCGTCTCGATAGCCAAAAATGTTTGCCGTTATCTCCATCAGATAGGAATCAAGCACACCTGTTTTCCATTGTGTGAAAATAGCCTGCATGGCGTTAACATCAAGAGAGAGACCTCTCTGCATAAAATCATAGGCTTCACATATAAGCTGCATGTCACCATATTCTATACCATTATGCACCATTTTCACATAATGGCCGGCACCTCCCCTGCCGACCCATTCGCAACATGATCTGTTATTTACCTTTGCGGCAATGGCTTTGAACATCTCTTCAACAAAGGGCCAGGCCGCAGGATTCCCTCCCGGCATAATAGAAGGACCGGTCCGGGCACCTTCTTCTCCGCCTGAAATACCTGTACCAATAAAAAGAAGCCCTTTTTCCGCCAGCTCATTTGTACGACGTTCGGTGTCAGTAAAACGTGAATTACCACCATCTATAATAATATCACCCTCTTCCAAAAGTGGAATGAGCTGCTTAATCACCGAATCTACGACCTGCCCCGCCTTAACCATCAACATTACCTTTCGAGGGCGTTCCAAAGCGGCAACCAGTTCTTCAAGAGAGTATGCGCCAATAATCTGCGTATTTTTTGCCGGCCCGGACAGAAAAGCGTCTATTTTTGCGGAAGTCCGATTATATGCGGCAACAGTGTACCCATGATCGTTGAAATTCAAAACGAGATTCTGGCCCATAACAGCAAGACCGACGAGACCGATATCAGCACCGCTCATAACTCCACCTCCTGTGGCAAAGACACTGTATTGTACTTAAAAATATCATACCATGA
>QNYF01000007.1 GCA_003978695.1 Desulfobulbus sp.
ATATTGTTGAAACTCTGTCCGGTACTGTGCGACTTTCAGCAGCAGGACAGGCTGTTGCCCTGCATCAGGGTGAGGGGTCAAGAGTTGTGGATGGTTTAGCCCCGGCAAAACCCCGTCTTCTTCCGCAGGCACCGAAATCAATAGAGTTGCAACCTGTTTACAAAGCTCTCCCAATACTCATACCTCTTCCGGCACAGCCCGGGATACTCTCTTATAGAGTTCGGCTAACCAAAGATTCGACGGGTAACGACCCTGTTTGGGAAAAGTTGATCAACGACGGTAACAGTATCAGGCTCGATGCGCTGGCTGATGGAAAGTATTTTCTTTTTATTACCGCAATCAATAAGGATCATTATGAAAGCCTGCCCCATGGACCTCTTCCGCTGTCTCTTCGCACAGTACCGGCAGCACCTTTTTTCTCCTCGCCCCGAAATGATTCGTTAAGCTGGGAAGAGAAGGTGACTGTGAAATGGCTTGAGTCAGCAGATGCAACGGCTTACCAGATTGATCTTTCTGATGATAAAGAGTTTCACCATATTATTGCCTCTGATTCCCTGAATACTCTGTCTTACACCACCCCTTCTCTTGCCCCTGGAACCTACTATTTCAGAGTCAGAGCAGTGGCTGCTGATGGATTTATATCTCGGGATTCACTGCCGTTGAGCTGGAAAGTGATGAAACCGGCTCCAATCGATATGGGGAGCCCTTCCAAGGATGGTCATCTGACCATTCAATGGGCACCAGCTGGAGAATCAGCTGCCTATGAACTGCAAATTGCACGTGACCATGCATTTCAGGATATTGTCTATTCCCGCCAGGGGTTGACCGAGCCGTCATGCACAATCAATGAGTATATTGATCCCGGGAGTTATGAGCTGAGGATTCGTTTTGCCCTTGAAGGGGGAGAATTCAGCCCTTGGATGCCTTCCCAGAAAATGGTTATCGAGGCAGGGCCTGTCGGCACAGAACACCTCCTGTTGGTGGCATCTTTTTTGGCGCTTATTATTCTCCTGTAATATTTTGTCGTTTGCGACTTTAAAAACGGCCCGGGTGGACATTGAAAAGAGTCAACATAACGAGTCTTAATGCCACGGATAATTATTGTTTCAGCAGCTTCTCTGCTGTTTATTATACTGCTTTATTTCAGCAATCTCTTCAGTGGATTATCCGAAACAGCTCTTGACACGCTTTTTCTGCTCAGAGGAGAGAGAACTCCCAGCCCATCTCTTGCCATCATCGGTATTGACGACCCGTCTTTACAGCAATTGGGCCCCTGGCCGTTTTCCCGGGCCACCCATGCCAAACTGCTACATCATCTCGGACAGGCCGGAGTTCTGGGCCTGGATATTCTGTTCAGTGAATCAGCTGGAGAAGACAGCGTACTCAATGCTGCTCTTCAACAAAAACCTCCGGTCGTTCTGGCCGTTGCGCACGGCTACAGTAAACGTCTTCAAAAACCTGCTCCAGGACTGACAAACTATACAGGAATCGGTCATATAGAGACTCTCCTTGGTTCAAAAGGTGTTGTCCGTAAGGTGAAGCTTGTCCAGAAGAATGGGCTGGCTGCTTTATCTGTGGTGATGCTCGAGGTACAGGGATTGAAAACAGATATTACCGATATTTCTGTTCCTCAGATAATCAACTATTATGGTCCGGAGTTCTCTTTTCCCTATTATTCTTATCTTGATGTTCTGGCGGGGAAATATCCGGCAGAATTTTTCAGGGATAAGGTTGTTCTGGTCGGGGCGCAGGCATTGGGGCTTGGTGATGTCCATGTCACTCCTTTTGTCCAGCACCACCCCATGCCAGGAGTGGAAATTCAGGCCACAATTATAAATAATCTGCTTGATAATTCCTTTATTCGTTCCCCCTGGCTGCTGTCGCCGGCTGTAACGCTTTTCTTTTTCTGTTTAGCGCTGTTTTTTTGGCCCGTTTCTTCTGAAAAAAGAAATCTGTTTCTTAACCTGACTGCCTGTAGTGTCCTGTTGGCCGTCTCCTACGCTCTTTTTAGAAAAGATGTTTTTCTTGAACCTCTCCGGCCGATTATTTTTTTGTTTGCGGTTTATTTGCTTCATCTCATTTTGCAGGGGCTTGGAATAACCCGGGAGCTGATGTCAGAAATATCTGCTCTGGATACCAGATTGGAACACGGCCTTAGGGAGCTCTATACCAATGTTCCCAGTCAGCTGCGGCTGCGGAGAGACAAGTCTAAGGAAACCCATCTTCTCACAGGAGGACTGAGGCGTCATCTTTTGCATATGCATAATGGCATCCAGGGACTTGAGCTGCAGAACAGATTTATTAATCATCTCCTGCAGGAAGAGGTTGCTCCCCTGATTCTCTGGGAACTTGACGATGGGAAAGTGATTCTGGCCAATGCGACGTTCAGGGCATTTTGGAACGATTATGCCCGGGGAGTCGATTTTCCTGATTTGTCTGAATTTTTGAAGTTTTTAAGCGCCCATCAGTTCCGCGGGAGCAAAGAGGCTCTGGCTCCAACCCCGCCTGTCTCGGAGTTGGAAGATCAGTGGTCTATGGATATCAGCCTCTATCTCAATCACCGTATTCATTATTTTCAGGTGAAGATGCACCACGTTGAAGAACCATTTTCCTCTTTTTCCGGAGTATTGGTAAATATTGCAGATATCACGGAGGTGCGGGAGCTTGAACAAATGAAAAGTGATCTGATCGGTACTGTCTCCCATGAATTACGTCTCCCCTTGACAACAATTCTCGGGTACAGTGAGATGCTGACAGAAATGCTTGATAATGAACAGGGTGAATATGCCCTGGAAATTTGTTCTCAGGCCACACGCCTTAACTCGTTGATTGAAAATTTTCTTGATATTGCCAAGATTGAGAATAATCGGAACAGTGTCAGAAAAATGCCTCTTAATCCTGTTGTTGTCCTGGAAGACTCCATAAACGCCGTAACACCGCTTGCCACGAAGAAAGATATCACCCTGGTGCTGGAAAATCCGCAAAAAGTCAGCCCGATTCTTGGCGATGAACCTCTCCTGCTTCAGGCCATTATTAACCTGCTGGATAATGCTATCAAGTTCAGCCCTGCACACACGGAAGTACTGCTCAGACTGGTCGAGGAACCGGACAGGATGGTCATCACTATTACAGACCATGGACCTGGTATTGCCGAGGAAGACCGGGCAATGATCTTTGAAAAATTTAACCGTGGAAGTGGTGAAAATATTGAGGACGGATTTGGTCTGGGGCTGAACCTTGTTCAGCAGGTTATCATCGGGCACGGAGGAACTGTTCGGGTGGAAAGGCCTGAAGGACAACGCTCAGGCACGACATTTTTAATTATTCTGCCAAAATTTTCAGAGAGCGGTTCCTCTTTATCTGACTGAAGTAGAGATAATTTCTGTTTCTTTATAGAGGTGAATACGAGTATTGGCCAATCCCGGGATTGACCAATACATGTAGAGTTCTTACTCTGAATAATGAATTTGCTATTCAGGTAGCACCACGACTCCGAGATGGGGTGCAGCTGAATAGTTACTGAATTTGTTACATGGACAGGTTCCTCGAATTGACGATTTTATCCCGAGATTTTCATGAGTCAACCCCAGTGGACAATACCAGAACTCATTGATCTGGAGTTTTTTCTTGATCAGGACGAAGGCGAGGATCTTGATCGTCTCGCGGCCCGGGATCG
>QNYF01000100.1 GCA_003978695.1 Desulfobulbus sp.
CCCTAACCGTTCATCCATGGGCCAGGATATTGATTCAGGACGAGTTACGGAAATTGAGGCGATTAACGGCTACATTCTTGATTTAGCTGAAAAATCAGGTATCTCTGTGCCAATAAATAAAGCTCTCACAGCCTTGGTTAAAACTCTCCAGTCTCATTATGAGTAGTTTTGCTGCATGTGAGTACGTCTTTCTTCCTGTAAAAACAACGCAACTGTTCAGGACGGTGGTTCTGCAAGTTTTTCGCTCCCACCTGAAGAGTTACCAAACAACACCCTTTTCCTGGCTACGCTCTTTTAAAATGCCAAAAATCAGGATGTAGCATCGCAAGGAAAGGAATCAGCTCCAGGCGGCCAACGATCATGTTGATCGTAAAAATTATTTTCGTCAAAGGGGACAAGCCGCCAAAACTGCCCATGGGTCCTATTTCGCCAAATCCCGGGCCGATATTGCCAATTGTCGCCGCAGTTCCCACGAGGCCGACTGAGGCATCACCTTCAATGGTTGTTACTCCGAGTGCTGAAATGATCATCAGAATCAGGTAAAAGAGTAGAAATCCCAAAATCTGTCGTTGAACATCACCGTCAACACTTTTGTTGTCAATTTTTATGGGTAAAACAGCCTGAGGATGGATGATCTGGGTGATCTCGCGTTTTAAGTATTTAAAGCAGAACAGTACCCGAACGACCTTCACACCACCGCCGGCAGAACCTGCGCAACCGCCGACAAGCATAACCATGAAAATCAAGGTCTGGGCGGCAACACTCCACAGGGCAAAATCAGCAGAGGAAAATCCGGTTGTTGTCAGGATGGAAACGATCTGAAACAGGCTGTCACGCACCGCATCTGTCACCCCGCTGGTGTGAGCTGCCAACAGGGCCAGACATAAACATAGAGAAGAAAACGCAACAATTCCGCAGTAAAAACCAAATTCCTCACTTTTAAACAACGCTGCCGGTTTCCCCTGAATCAGACAGCGGTATTGCAGGGCAAAGTTGCTCCCGGCAAGAAACATAAAAACCGTAATGATCCAGGTTGCGGCAGTATTCTCATATCCCATTATAGAGAGGGGATTGGGTGAAAAACCGCCTGCGGCCATGGTGGTAAAGGTGTTGCACACTGCATCAAAAAAAGGCATCCCGGCAAATGTCAGCGAAACGATTTCCAGCAAAGTCAGGATGACATAAATCAGCCATAATGCCTTGGCCGTGTGGGTGATGCGCGGTGTGACTTTTTCCTCTGTTGGGCCTGGTGCCTCTGCAAAAAACATCTGTCTGCCTGCCACTGAAAACTGGGGAAGAATAGCCACAAACAGGACAATAATACCCATCCCCCCCAACCACTGGGTCAGGCTGCGCCAGAAAAAAAAGGCCTTGGGATAGAGGGAGAAATCAGTAAGGATGGTTGCGCCGGTGGTGGTAATACCTGAAACTGATTCAAAATAGGCATCGACAGGAGACAGTCCATAAAAGAGATAGGGGATTGCCGCCATAGCGGCTGTCACAATCCAGGAAAGACAGACTATAAGAAAGCCTTCATTTCTCTTTATATTATCAAAATTCCTGGAAAATCCACCATAATTCCTGAACAGCAATCCCAAGGTTATTGATGTTGTTGCGGCAATAAAAAAAGGATGCAGAGCTGTATATTCCTGCGCAAGAAGAGCAACAACAAGTGGCGAAAGCATGATTACGCCAAAGGCAACCAGTATAATCCCAAGCGCATTGAGGATATTACTTACTTTCATTCGGCAAACTGTGTTTTAACGGCCTCGGCATCCTCAGCCATGGTGAAAATTTTCAGCTGATCGCCAGCTTTAAGAAGAGTCTCACCGTAAGGAATGATAATCCGCCGTCCCCGGGCAACAATACCGATAATTGCCTGGGCCTCAAAGTGAACATCCATCAATTTTGTTTCCTCAAAACTCTCCGGCAGAGTTACCCGCAACACCTCTCCCTGACCACCTTCAACCAGTGCCAGGATATCAACATCCCGGGCCTGAACCCGATTAAGGAGTTCGGTAAGTGCTGATTGCCGGGGGGAAACCATGACATCAATACCAACTTTTTCAAAAAGCTGAGCCGTACGGGCATCGCTTACCCTGGTAATTATCCTTCGATCAGGGCCAAGCTGTTTGACCAGCAGGGAACAGAGCAGATTCTTTTCGTCATTATTGGTGACACAGACTATAGCATCACCATCGCCAATTGACTCTCCTTCCAATAACTCAAGATCGGTGCCGTCTCCATGAAGAATAAGACTGTTCTGTAATTTATCCGCAAGATACACACAACGTTCCTTATTCTGCTCTATCAATTTTACCCGGATGCCCGCCTCTTCAAGCTGCTGGGCCAGCATAAACCCGACGCTTCCGCCACCAATGAGCACAGCACTCTTCACACTGGTCACCGTTTGAAAAATGGTTGCCGCAAGTGTGTCAAGGGCTTGACCGGTTCCCATGAAAATGACCTTGTCATCCTCTTCGATGACGGTCGATCCATCTGGAATAAAAAGATTTTGTTCCCGAGTTATACCGACAATAAGAACATTACGGGGAAAGGAGCAATCCATCACCCGTTTATCCCGCAGCATGGAATCCTCTTTTATGCGGTATTCAAAAAGCTTGGCACGCCCTTCGGCAAAATATTCAACGTCAATTGCATCAGGAACAGAAATAATGCGAAAAATATCCTGGGTAAGCAACTGCTCCGGCCAGATAACCGTATCAATATCGTATCGGGTTTGATACCGGTTTTGTTTTGGAGAAACAAGGTTGCGGTAAAGCTCCATTGTCCTGACAAAACAGATGGTTTCAATATCGACAATTTTTTTCACGGTCCAACAGGCAACAATATTGGCTTCATCGAGTTCAGCACAGGCAATAAACAGCTCACATTTCTGTAGACTTGCCTGTTCAAGTGCGTCAACATCAGCGCCACTGCCACTGACAAAACTCAAATCCAGACTGTTAAACCGCTCCGGCAACCTTTCCAGGTCATCAATTACAGTGACACTGTGCTCCTGGTACAATCGCCGGGCAACCATATATCCCAGTTCAGTAGCTCCATAAATCAGGAGATCCATGCATTACCCTTCCTCTGCTTGAACAGTCATTTTTTTAAAAAAAGTGCTGACGAATATACTCATCCGGCACCTGCAAGAAAACTGGAATGATTATACCGCATTCCAGCATCAAGTGGCAACGAAATACAACGGTACCTGTACAACCGAAAAGCACGGGAAAAAGCTCTATCACCATCCGGAAACTGACTAATAGACCCAAAAAACCAAGAGAGCAACGCTCAAAAAGGAGAAAGAAGGCGTGTTGCTTCTTGACTTTTTTCTGTGGAGAGAACCTGAAAATTAATCCCAGGTAAAGAAGCAGGGGGGAATATCAAACACACATGCAACCAAGACCGTCTGGCCTGCTGGCGGAACGCTGCAAGACGTTTGGTATTTGCAAAGGGGGCGCAGCTGGTCAACTCTATCGGCAATATTTGAAGCCGGCGGAACAGCAGACCGGAAAACGTTCTTTTATTCGTAACTCTTCAGGTGGGTGCGAAAAACGAGCAAAACCACCGTAGTGTAACTGATCAGGAGTGCCTTAGATT
>QNYF01000104.1 GCA_003978695.1 Desulfobulbus sp.
TGGCCTTTTGCGGCCCATTATATTGTTTGCCTATTTCCTGCTGTTGCCACAATCCGAGTATTTTTTCCGCATCAGTATTTTCTCTTTTGCAGAGTTCTGAGACGGCATCAATAAGCATTTGTTGTTTTGACCCTCCCAGCTGCAATTCAGTGATTGTACGAGTCAGAAGGTTTTGGTCATCTTTTGAAAAACAAAGAAGTTTTTTTGCTCCACGCAGCGACAATGCTCCTGAATGGAGCGCATACTGGGTGGTAGAAGAGAGGTCAAGAAGAGATGTCAGTTCGTTGAGAATATGTTTTTTTTTCTTGAGGCCCATCATTGGCAGAAAAGCGAGAACTTCATCTTTAGAGCATTGAGAAAGGGCCTTTTTTATGAATATTGCTTGTTCGATGCTGCTGAGGTTCTTACCGAGCTGTTTATGCTGCAACAACATTTCAAAAATAAAAGTTGAAGTTACTTTTGTCTGGTCGAGTGCGAGCACTGTAATTGTTGGCTTGTTATTTTTGACGGCAAATTCGACATATTCTCTTCCTGAAAGAAGAAGTGTGTTTTCTTCCTGTTTGAGGACAAGAGGAGGATGCAACAGGCCAAGAGCCTGAACATCACCTGTAGTGTTGTCTTCTGTATGTGGGGATGAAGAAAAATGCAGGAGTGAAAAACGAGTGTCAGAAAGATCAATATCTGCTGGATCAATACAGCAGAAATTCATTGTCGTATTCACGATAAAATGAAAAAGGTGGGTACGTAAAAGCTGAAGGATGAGACCCGGGGACGATGATACCCCCGGGCTGTTTCATTCCGGCTCGCAGGCGAGTGTTAACTGTTAATCTTTTTGCGGAGGATGCCTGAGGGCTTAAAGGTTACAACCCTTCTTGCATCCAAGGTGAGCTCGTCTCCGGTTTGTGGGTTTCTTCCCCGTCTGGATTTTTTGTCTTTTATATTAAATTTGCCAAATCCACTGAGAAGAAGGTCTTCTCCGGCAATGAGCGAATTCTTTGAAAGAGACAGAAATGTTTCAATAGTGTCTGTAGCCTGGGCCTTAGTCAGGGCAGGATGTGATTTATATACCTGCTGAATGAGATCCGCTTTAGTTAACGTCATGGCTGTTTTCCTCCATTGATTATTGAAAAAGTAGTATGGTATACTTTTTCTGATAGTATATGATACGAAATTAACAGGGTATGTCAATGACTATCAAGACCTCAGACGAAACGTTTCTATTCCCGCAAATTGAGCAGCGGCCCCGAGTTCTTCTTCGATGCGCAACAGTTGATTATACTTAGCAACCCGATCGGTGCGTGAGGGTGCTCCGGTCTTGATCTGGCCGGTATTTAAAGCCACGGCCAGGTCTGCGATGGTGACATCTTCTGTTTCACCTGAGCGGTGTGAAATTATTGAAGTATAACCGGCTCGATGAGCCATTTCTACAGCGTCTAAGGTTTCAGTAAGAGAACCAATCTGGTTAAGTTTAATGAGAATTGAATTCGCTACTTTGCGCTTGATACCCTTGGCCAGAATTGTTGTGTTCGTAACAAAGATATCATCGCCAACAAGCTGGATTTTGTTGGCTAATTTCTTAGTCAATGCTTTCCACCCCTTCCAGTCAGACTCATCAAGGCCATCTTCAATAGAAATGAGAGGATATTTTTTTACCCAGTCAGCGTAAAAAGAGATCATTGCAGCGGCAGTTTTTTTTGTTCCTCTTTCAGCAGACAAAATGTAGGATTTGTCTGCTGCAGAATAGAATTCGCTGGCTGCTGCATCAATGCCAATAAAGATATCTTTTCCGGGGCTGTAACCCGCTTTGGTGATACCCTCCAGAATCACCTGCATAGCCTCTTCGTTTGAAGCAAGATCAGGAGCAAAACCTCCTTCGTCTCCAACCGCAGTATGGAGCCCTCTTTTTTTCAATACTTTTTTAAGGGCCTGAAATGTTTCAGCGCCCATACGCAGAGCATGAGCAAATGATGACGCCCCCGCAGGTATGATCATAAATTCTTGGATATCTACGTTATTATCAGCATGGGCTCCACCGTTGATAATATTCATCATCGGTACGGGGAGAAGCTTGGCATTGACACCACCAAGATACCTGTAAAACGGTAAATCAAGTTCATTGGCAGTAGCCTTTGCTGCCGCAAGTGACACACCCAGGATGGCATTGGCACCAAGCCTTTTTTTGTTCCGGGTGTTGTCCAGATTGATAAGCGCCTGGTCAAGAAGAACCTGGAGTGACGATTCAAAACCGAGTAACTGCGGAGCTATCTGTTCATTAACATTCGCAACCGCTTTTGTGACTCCTTTACCACCAAATCTTTTCTTGCGAGTATCTCGCAGCTCCAGAGCCTCGCGTTTACCGGTTGATGCACCGGACGGGACCGCAGCTCGTCCAACTGCTCCTGAGTCAAGATAAACCTCAACCTCAATGGTCGGATTACCGCGTGAATCAAGGATTTCTCTGGCAATAATATTTATTATTCTACTCATCGTCTGCCACTAACTGCTAACCACTGCTGCCAATTTAAATATTGGTAGATACATAGCTACAACCAGTCCTCCAATCATTCCACCTAGAAAAACCATCATAAAAGGTTCGATCATTGCTGTGAGGTTATCCACAGCTTGATCTACCTCATCGTCGTAAAAATCAGCAATTTTTTCAAGCATGCTGTCAAGAGCCCCTACTGATTCACCAACATTAATCATTTGGACAACCATATTAGGGAAAACTCCAGATTCTTCGAGGGGCTCTGCAATCGGACGTCCTTCAGCAATGGAGTCAGAAACATGGTATACAGCTCTTTCGATTATTTTGTTTCCAGAAGTCCGTGCAACGACCTGTAAGGCATCAAGGATAGGCACACCACTTTGCAGCATCGTGCTTAAGGTCCTAGTAAATTTGGATACCGCAACCTTGCGTAACAAAGTACCTACGACAGGGGATTTTAGTAAAAATCCATCAATGGCAATCCTACCCTTTTCTGTATTGTATATTTTTTTAATAATAAAAAAGATAAAGAAACAAACTATAATTATATAGAGCATATTGCTTTTTACAAAATCACTCATGTTTACTACAATTTGAGTAGGGACTGGGAGTGTAGCTCCCATATCAGTAAACAATGTTGAAAAGACCGGGATAACAAAAATAAGAATCACAGCCAGGATGATTATGGAAATAGCCAGGCAAATCACAGGATATGTCATGGCCCCCTTAATTTTTTTCTGAAGAGCTATCGCCTTTTCCTTAAACACGGCCAAACGTGACAAAATTGTGTCTAGAATACCACCCATCTCTCCTGCTTCAATCATGTTTGAATAAAGATTGTCGAACACTTTTGGATGCTTGCGCATAGAGTCGGCAAGTGTAGTTCCAGTTTCCACATCAGTCTGTATCTCTGTAAGTACTCGTCTAAACGTTACGTTATCCTGTTGTTTTGCCAATATTTGCAGACACTGGACTAGCGGGAGGCCGGCATCGATCATGGTTGACATCTGCCGTGTAAAGATGACGATATCTTTTCCAGATACTTTGGGCTGGAATAATTTGACGTTTGCGAAAAGGTCTTTGGG
>QNYF01000180.1 GCA_003978695.1 Desulfobulbus sp.
CTCAAATCATTCAGCAGGGCTCCCCTACCCTCCTGCTCGTTGGCCCGGAAGGCGGATTTCATCCGGATGAGGCAGCACTCGCAAAACAGATGGGTTTTACCACCATTTCCCTTGGCCCCCGCATTCTCCGTGCCGAAACAGCCGCTCTGGCAGCAACCTCGATAATTCAGTTCATGAGCCATAACCTTGATCCTTCCCCCTGTTAGCAATTCATCGCGAAATCCTCGCAGCAGGACTTTGTTTTCCCCGTCGGACATGATACAGTGCCACATTATGAGAGCAGTTATACAGCGGGTCACATCCGCAAAGGTCAGGGTTGACGGCCACATCACAGGAAGCATTGGCCCGGGATTAGTCGTCCTTCTTGGCGTTGACAAACTCGATTCGTCCAGGGACGTTTTCTGGCTTGCGGATAAAACAGTGAACCTGAGAATTTTTGAAGATTCCGGCGGAAAAATGAACCTTTCGCTGCTGGCTACCGGAGGCTCAATGCTTATTATCTCCCAGTTCACGCTGCTGGGAGACTGCCGAAAAGGGCGGAGGCCGTCCTGGTCCAGTGCTGCCCCGCCCAAGCTGGCCAACAGCCTCTATCGTGATTTTATATCCGCTGTCAGAGAGCATGGAGTTTCATGTGAAACAGGAAAATTTCAGGCCACAATGGATGTCAGCCTTGTTAATTCGGGGCCTGTTACCATGCTGCTTGATTCACATAAGCATTTTTAGCCACCCTTACAGAGTATTGCAGACAATCCTATGACAGACTTTACAATCGGTGTCACCTACCACGGTTTTATTCTTGAGCGCATGGAGTTCATCTCTGAAATCAACTCCACAGTGTATCTCTTTACGCACGAGCTGCTGGGAACTCCCACCCTTGCCATCAAAAATAACGATCCCAATAAAACCTTTTGCCTTACTTTTCAGACGATTCCAGAGGATTCCACCGGAGTCGCACATATTCTTGAGCATTCCGTACTCATGGGGTCAAAAAAGTATCCGGTTCATGATGTCTTCGGCGAAATCAACAAGGGCGGCCTGATGACCTTTCTTAATGCCATGACAGGCTCTGACACCACCTGGTATCCCTTTGCCACCAGAAACATGACCGAATACTTCAACATTATGGATGTTTACTGTGATGTTACCCTAAACCCCCTGCTGGATAAAACGACATTTGAACAGGAGGGCTGGCATTATCATAAAGAATCACCTGAAACACCGGTGCAATTCCAGGGTGTGGTCTATAATGAAATGAAAGGTGCTTTTTCTGATCCTATCAGAGCCATATTTCACCATGTATTTGCCGGCCTTATGCCTGGATCAACCTACGCACACGAGTCGGGAGGCGATCCCAAAAATATCCCTGATCTGACCTACGAGGAATTCATCAGCTTCCATAAAAAGCATTATCACCCCTCAAACAGCCTGCTCTTTTTTTACGGAGATGCAGATTTAGACCAGGAGCTGGCTGCCGTACAGGATAATTATTTCAGCAAGTACAAGCAACCGGGAAACCGTTCAGAGATTAATGCCGGCCAGGAGATTAACTCACCCGTATTTATCGAGGACAGTTACGGGGTACAACCCGGAAGTGACCTCACCGGTAAAACTTTCCTGGCAGTCGGTTCAGCCGTGGGAACAGTACTCGACAGAAAACGCAATACAGCTTTTCAAATTATTGCCAATATTCTCTACAACTCAGATGCCTCCCCTTTGAAGCAGGCCATCCTTGACAATGGATTATGTAAAGATTTCGGTGGGTTGTTTATGCCAACTTCCTGCTTTAAGACTTTTATGATGACCTATCTTGTGGGGTGTGATGCTGACAAGCGGGATCGTTTCCTTGCGTTATATAACAAAACCCTGACCCGCATGGCAACCGAGGGCATTGAACAGGATCTCATTCTGTCTGAACTCAACAAATACGAATTTTCAGCCCGTGAGGAACTCTGCAAAACCCAGCGTGGACTTGATCTTATAGGGAAGGCCCTGCCCGCTCTCAAGCACGGAACAGATCCTTTTACTGCTCTCCAGATGGAAGATCTTTTTGCGGAAATTCGTAGACTCGCGCTCAATGACAACTACTTTGAAGAGTTGATCAAGGAATATTTACTTGATAATCCTTCTACCGTCGTTGTCACCCTCTCACCTGACCCGGAAAAACTTATCGTTAGCCTCCGTGCTGAGCAACAGCGGCTGCAGGAGTATGAATCATCGTTATCACAGGAACAAAAAGAACGGCTCGTCGCCCGAACTCTTGAGTTGACTCGACTGCAGCAAACTCCGCCTGATGAACAGACTCTTGCCCTCCTCCCCCGCCTCTCCCGCAAAGATCTGGACCGGACTCCTCATTTCCCTGCAGTACAGGTTGAGCACGACGGCAATATCACTCTACTGACAAATACTCTTGATACACAGCATATTATGTACATGGAGTTTGGCCTTGACTGTTCAACCCTGGACACCGATTTGCTGCCCTGGCTTGACATTTTTGCCACCATAGCCACAGAACTTGGTACAGGCCAAAGAGATTACACTCGCCTTGCCAAAGACATCAACATATATACTGGCGGATTCAGTCACAGCTTCACCACCTACATCCATAAAGATGACAGAGATCAGCTCCAATCCGTACTCTGGTTTCAAATTAAGGCATTGGCTGGCTACATCAACGAGGCTTTTGACATTGTAAAAGAGGTGTTTACCAACCTTGACCTGGAAAATCGACAGAGAATCAGGGAGATTGTCCAGCGCGAATTTGCCTGGACTGAACACTCGATTCAGAGCGAAGGATACAACCTTGCCTCTACCAGAGTTTTTTCCCAGCTCAGCCTCGCCGGAAAGATCAACGAGTGTGTATCCGGGGCTACTGCCTACCTTGCGCTTAAGGATCTTGCAACACATTATGATGAACAGGAAATGGATTTTATCGAAATCCTGAAAACACTCAAAGAAACGGTTTTTCACAGTACCAATATGCTTGTCTCCGGAACCGGAGCCGAACAGGAGCTCAAGGTGTTCAGGCCGCTTGCAAAAAACCTGTCAAGCTTACTGAAGTCACCATCTCTAGAAAAGAGGACACCAAGTTTTCCGGAACAGCCCCTAAACCAGGCGTTTTGCACCTCAGCTGAAGTTGTGTACAATGTGCAGGGATGCACCCTCATTAAGGACAGCAATGCGTATAACGGCCATTTTGAGGTCCTTAAAACCTGGTTATCAAGAGATTACCTTTGGAACACTGTGCGGCAGAAAGGCGGGGCATACGGCTGCTTTATCCAGTTTAATCATATTACCGGCAACTTTGCCCTGGTCAGCTACCGTGACCCGCAGATTGCTCAAACCTATCAAGCCTACGATGCCATCGGCAATGCTGTCGACTCACTTGCCTTAAGCCCTTCGGCACTTGAACAGCTCATTATTGGCACCTATGGATCTTTCACCCCACTGCAAAGCCCTGCTGCACTTGGAATCACGGCCCGCAACGAATATCTTTCAGGTATAACTCAAGAATTTAAACTTCAGCGCATAGAAGAAATTATTGACACGAA